>JASFOT010000220.1:0-4691 GCA_050116375.1 Gammaproteobacteria bacterium
ACGCTGCTGAACGAGGAGTTCAAGGTGTTCCTGGAAACCCGGAAGTCGAAGGCGATTACCGAGGTTTTTCGGGCCGCCTGGATCGGCGATTACCAGGATCCCTTCAGCTTTCTTGAGATCATGCACTCCACCCACGGCCAGAACGACGTGGGCTATTCCAATCCTCGCTATGACGAACTGGTGGAGGCGTCGATGCTGGAGCCCGACCCGATACGGCGGATGCAGCAGCTGGCAGAGGCCGAAAGCATCCTGCTGGAGGACCAGCCCGTGGTTCCCCTGTTTTTTTATGTGAGTCGTCGGGTGGTCAAGCCCTGGGTAAAGGGCTGGGACAACAGTCTGCTCGATTACCATCCCACTCGCCACATGTACATCGATGCATCATCGGACGGCGTATGAGGCAGAAGGGAAAAACCGGCCGGCTCGGCATTGACTCGTCAGGGACGGAGGGATTGGTTATCTTGCGCTGGAACCGGAGTTGGCCGGCGCGGCCGGGCGGGCAAGGAGAGATCGGCGGAATGCTCGAATGCTGAGTTATGCCCTGAAAAGATTCATCGGCGCGTGGCCGACGCTGCTGATTCTGATCGCGCTGGCGTTCTTCATGATCCGTGCAGCGCCCGGCGGACCTTTCGACGCCGAGCGCAGTCTGCCCGCCGAGGTGGAGGCTAATCTCCGGGCGGCCTACCATCTGGACGAGCCGCTGATACAGCAGTTCGGACGTTATCTGATCAATCTGCTCCAGGGCGATTTCGGACCCTCCTTCCAGTACAAGGACTATACGGTCACCGAGCTCATCATGACCGGCTTCCCCGTATCCCTGAAGCTGGGCGGCCTGGCCATGCTGCTGGCGATAATGGTGGGCGTCACCGTCGGCGCGATCGCCGCCCTGCGGCAGAATTCCTGGCTGGATCATGCCGTCATGTCCGCATCCATGACCGGCATTTCCATCCCCAATTTCGTTATGGCGCCGCTGCTGATCCTGCTGTTCGCCATCTATCTGGGTTGGCTCCCTGCGGGCGGTCTGGGAAATGGTTCCCCGGCCAACCTGGTGCTGCCGGTGATATCCCTGGCGCTTCCCCAGATTGCTTACATATCCCGGTTGACCCGCGGAAGCATGATCGAGGTGCTGCGCAGCAATTTCGTCCGCACGGCCAGGGCAAAGGGATTGCCGGAACGGGTGGTGCTGCTGAGGCACGCGATGAAACCGGCGCTTCTGCCGGTGATCTCCTATCTGGGTCCCGCCACGGCGGCGGTTATCACCGGATCAGTCGTGATCGAGCAGATCTTCGGCGTTCCCGGGCTCGGCCGTTATTTCGTTCAGGGCGCCCTCAACCGGGACTACACGCTGGTGATGGGTGTAGTGGTTTTCTACGGTGTTCTGATCATCGTTTTCAACCTTCTCGTGGATCTCCTGTACGCCCTGCTCGATCCTCGAGTGAAGTACTGATGAGCACCGCGGCAGATACAGTTACGAAAGCAGCGCAACAGGAGGGTCGCAGCCTGTGGTCGGACGCTCTTCTGCGCCTGCGCCGCAACCGGGCCGCCGTGACGGCGGCTGTCATACTCGGGTTCATGATGATCGTGGTGGTGGTGGGACCCTGGTTCAGCCCCTACGATTACGATTACACGGACTGGGACAGGATCCTCATCGGCCCCGACCTGGCCAGCGGTCATATATTCGGCACGGACGGAATCGGCCGGGACATTTTCGTCCGCACCCTGTACGGAGGACGGATATCTCTCCTGGTGGGCGTCGTCGCGACTCTGGTCAGCCTGCTGATCGGCATTGCCTACGGTGCCACGGCAGGATATTTCGGCGGTCGCGTGGACCACGTGATGATGCGTATTGTGGACATCCTCTACGCCATGCCATTCATGTTCTTCGTGATTCTGCTGATGGTCATGTTCGGCCGTAACATCCTGCTTATCTTCGTTGCCATCGGGGCGATCAACTGGCTCGATATGGCCCGGATCGTCCGCGGACAGACGCTGAGCCTCAAGCGAAAGGAATTTGTGGAGGCAGCGGAGGCGCTTGGCGTCCGGCCGTTCAGGATTATCCGGCGTCATATCGTGCCCAATCTTCTCGGAGTCGTGGCCGTGTATGTCACGCTGACGATCCCCCAGGTGATCCTCGTGGAGTCCTTCCTGAGTTTTCTCGGTCTCGGCGTGCAGGAACCGATGACCTCCTGGGGCGCCCTGGTGAACGAGGGGGCCCAGGAGATGGAAAACGCGCCCTGGACCCTGGTGTTTCCCGCAGTTTTCCTGGCGATGACCCTCTTCTGTTTCAACTTCATCGGCGACGGCCTCAGGGACGCGCTGGATCCCAAGGATCGTTAGCCTCATGTCGCTGCTCGACGTGCGAGACCTGACCGTGGATTTCAATACCGACGACGGCCGACTGTCGGCCGTGCGCGGCGTGAATTTCACGCTGGAGGAGGGCGAGTCCCTCGGCATCGTTGGCGAGTCAGGCTCAGGAAAGAGCCAGACCGTCCTCGCTCTCATGGGTCTGCTGGCGGACAACGGAGAAGCGTTCGGGCGGGCCCAGTTTCGCGGCCAGGACCTGCTGCAGATGAGCAGCGCCGAGCTCAACCGGGTTCGGGGAGAGAAGATCTCCATGATCTTCCAGGATCCCATGACATCCCTGAATCCCTATCTGACGGTGGCTCGTCAGATGACCGAGGTGCTCACCTTTCACAAGGGCATGAATCGTCGCGAGGCGCGGGCAGAAGCCGTCCGCATGCTGGACGCGGTGCATATCCCGGACGCGGGCAACCGGATTGATCGTTATCCCCACGAGTTCTCCGGCGGCATGCGGCAACGCGTGATGATCGCCATGTCCCTCCTGTGCCGTCCGCAGATTCTCATCGCGGACGAACCGACCACCGCGCTGGACGTGACGGTGCAGGCCCAGATCCTGCGGCTTCTGGAGGAGATCAGACAGGATTTCCGGACGGCCATCGTGCTGATCACCCATGACCTGGGCGTCGTGGCGGGCGTCTGTGACCGGGTCATCGTCATGTACGGCGGACGGGTCATGGAGAGCGGGTCTCTTCACCATATTTTCCACCGAAGTCGGCACCCTTACACACGGGGTCTGCTGGCCTCGGTTCCAAGGCTGGATCAGGAACGGGGAGAAAAGCTTATCGGCATTCCCGGGACTCCGCCGAGCCTACGTCGTCCGCCTGACGGCTGTCCCTTCGAAGCCCGCTGCCCCCACCGCATGGACCGGTGCGGCCAGGCACCACCCCCGCTGGACCATCCGGAGCCGGGGCACAGCGTGGCCTGTTACGCGGATCTCGGCTCGTGAGCGGCTCGCTTCTGGCGGTTCGGGATGCGGCCGTCGATTTTCATATCGCCGAGGGGCTATGGCGACGACCGAGCGTGCTGCGGGCCGTGGACGGCGTCAGTTTCGACCTGGATCGGGGAGAGACTCTCGGTGTCGTGGGGGAATCGGGCTGCGGGAAATCCACGCTCGCCCGGGCCATCCTGGGACTCGTGCCCCTGGCTCGGGGCTCGGTGGCGCTGGAAGGTCGGGCCGTCGCCTACGGCGAAAGAAATCAATGGTGGCGAAGGGAAATCCAGGTGATCTTCCAGGATCCCCTGGCTTCGCTGAATCCCCGAATGACCGTCGGCCAGATTGTCGCGGAGCCGCTGGAGACGCTGATGCCGGAGCTTTCGTTGCCGGAAATGCGGCGCAGGGTAAGCGGCATCATGGAGCGGGTCGGTCTTTCGGCCGGGCACGTCAATCGCTATCCGCACGAATTTTCGGGCGGCCAGTGCCAGCGGATAGGAATCGCGAGGGCCCTGGTGTCGCGGCCGCGAATCGTGCTCTGTGACGAACCGGTCAGCGCCCTGGACGTTTCCATCCAGGCGCAGATCGTCAATCTGCTCACGGATCTCCAGCAGGAGATGGGGCTCGCCCTGGTGTTCATCGCCCACGACCTGGCCGTGGTGAGACACATAAGCCACCGCGTGATGGTCATGTACCTGGGACGCGTGGCCGAGCTGGCGGACGCGGACGATCTTTATCGCCACCCGAAGCATCCCTACACCCGTGCGCTGATGGCGGCCGTGCCGGTGCCGGACCCGGGATATCGGCCCCAGGGGGAGCAAATCCTGAGCGGCGATGTTCCCTCGCCTCTGGCGCCACCGAGCGGGTGTTCGTTTCGCACGCGGTGTCCCATTGCTACCGACCGGTGCCGTACGGACCGGCCCGATCTTCGGGCAGCGGGAGATGCGCTGGTGGCCTGCCATTACGCAGAGAATCCGCCAAAAGCCGGGCACGAGTCATCGCGCGATGGATGATGCGCCGGCCGTAATCTCCCGCATTCGGGAACAGGCGTTTCCAGAGGAGGGCGAAGTCCGTGGTGCCGTTTACTGACATCCCTGTAGTTTCCCTGGAAGGGGAACCAGATCTCCTGGGCCCGCTTGCCGGCAAGGTGCTGCTCGTGGTCAATGTGGCCAGCAAATGTGGGCTGACTCCCCAGTACGACGAACTGCAAAGATTGCACGGAGATCTGTCGGATCAGGGATTCAGCGTGGTCGGCTTACCCTGCAATCAGTTTGGCCATCAGGAACCGGGATCGGCGGAAGAGATCCGCAGCTTCTGCACGGAGCGATATGCGGTGACCTTCCCGCTCGGCGCGAAACTGAACGTCAACGGGGACGACCGGAGTCCGGTTTACGACTGGCTG
>JASFOT010000221.1:0-4689 GCA_050116375.1 Gammaproteobacteria bacterium
CCGGAAAGCTCTACAAGACGACATTCTTTGCGAGGAACGGCTCCGACTCACCGCTCGTCGGCCAGGCCGTTCCCAGCGTCGCGCCAGGACAGGCCAATCGCTATCTGCAGAAGACGGAATGTTTCTGTTTTACCGAGCAGCGCTTCGAGGCGGGTGAGGGGAAGGACATGCCGGTGATCTTTTTTATCGATCCGGAACTTCCGGAGTATCTTGACACCGTGACCCTCTCATACACCTTCTTCGAGCAGGATCGGGTGGCGGCCCGGTAACCGTCCGGGGAAGAAAGAAAACCAGAAATCGGGGATAAAGAATGTCTCAGTCTCAGGCTTATTACGTACCGCACGGCAGTAACTGGCCGATCGTGGGCGCGGTCGGCCTCTTCCTGCTCATGCTGGGAGTGTCCACCTCACTGAACGGGGCCGGCGTCGGGCCCGTGCTTGCATGGACAGGCGCCGCGGTGGTGATCGTCATGATCGTCGGCTGGTTCGGCGCGGTCATTCACGAAAGTGAAGGGGGCGTCTACAACAAGCAGGTGGACCGCTCGTTCCGCATGGGGATGACGTGGTTCATCATCTCTGAAGTCATGTTTTTCGCCGCCTTCTTCGGCGCCCTTTTTTATGCCAGACAGTGGGCCGTGCCCTGGCTCGGAGGCGAAGGCAATAATTTCTTCACCAACCTCCTGCTCTACCCGGGTTACGAGAATACCTGGCCGACCAACGGCCCCAAGGCGATCGGCGGCGAGTTCCAGACCATGGGGGCGATTGGTCTGCCCGCGATCAACACGGCGATACTGCTGACCAGCGGCGTGACCATCACGATCGCTCACCACGCGCTGAAGGACAATAACCGGAAGCTGCTGAACTGGGGGCTGTTCGCCACCTTTTTCCTGGGTTTCCTGTTCGTGGGCCTGCAGTCCTACGAGTACATACACGCCTACCAGGATCTGAATCTCAAGCTGAGCTCCGGGATCTACGGCTCCACATTTTTCATGCTGACGGGCTTTCACGGCATGCACGTGACCCTGGGTGCCATCATGCTGGTAGTGATCTGGGTGAGATGCCTCAAGGGACATTTCACCCCGACTCATCACTTTGGGTTCGAAGCCGTAGCCTGGTACTGGCACTTCGTGGACGTTGTCTGGCTGGGCCTGTACATCTTCGTGTACTGGCTCTGAGGCTTTTCGGTCTGCCGCGGGCGCTGCCCCGGGGGCAGCGCCCGTTTTATTTCCGCGCAGGGGCCGGTTAACGCCCCAGCGCGCCGGGCTGGATGAATCCCAGCGCGTATGCCAGGAGCAGCAACACGAACAGGGATACTGAGAGGCCGATCCGCACGGTCAGGGCCCGGACGGTTCTGCGCGAATCGTTGTCGTCCTTGAACAGGTACACGAGAGCGGACGCGAGGCTGCCGACGATGCCGATCAACAGCACGATGACCGCAATCCGAATGAGTTCCATGAAAGACCACCTGATGAGCCCTGGAAGGGCAGTATAACTTGACCAGTCAGCGCGGTAATTGGCGCTTCAGTCCCGGGCGGGTCCCCACGCTTGCGGTGATCACGCTGGTGCCGATTCTGGTGTGGCTTGGCATCTGGCAGCTTCAGCGCGCCGAATACAAGGAGACTCTGGCGGAAGATTTCGCCGCCGGATCGGAAACGGTTTTTATCGACGGATCCGCACTGGTTTCAACTCTGGAGAAAACGCCGCGGTTCCAGCAGGTTTCGTTGACGGGTCGTTACGCCAGTGACCGACAGTTCCTGCTCGACAACATGACAGATGGAGGCAGCGCCGGGTATCACGTCCTGACGCCGTTCCTCGCCGAGGGTTCGGATACATGGGTTCTTGTCAACCGGGGCTGGATTCCCAAGTCCTTCGGGACGACGATTCTCCCGGATATTGCGGTGGACGAATCGAAACGGCGGGTTACCGGCCGGGTTTCCCGCCTTCCCCGCCCGGGCCTGGAGCTTGAAACGGCGTCGGGCGGTATTCCGGAGTGGCCGAGAGTGGTGCAGTTCCCTACTGCCGAGGAACTGGCGCAATCGCTGGAAACAGACCTGACATCACGTATCGTGCTTCTGGACGCTTCGGCCGAGGATGGCTATCTGCGAAACTGGGCGCCGACCGAATTCGGGCCGGAGCGTCATTATGGATACGCCCTGCAGTGGTTCGCCCTTGCGGCCACTCTGGTCATTATCTACGTGGTCCTGAACGTGAAAAGGAGCGGCAATGACCGACGATAAGGCGCGCAGGCGGCGCGGACGGATACAGTTCATTCTGCTCGCCGTTCTGTTCCTCGGGCCGCTGGCCGTTGCATGGATCATGTACTTCGATCCCGGCGGCTGGCGACCCGAAGGCGCGGTTAACCACGGTGTCCTGGTGGATCCACCGGTACCCCTTCCGAACGTCCGCATCGCCGAGAAGGGTCCGGACGGCTCCGACGGAGATCTTCGCGGGCGCTGGACTATGCTCTACCTGGACGGCGGGCAGTGCTCCGACCGCTGCATGCAGGCGCTGGACCTGTCGGCCCGGACTCGCCTTGCTCTCGGTCGGCGGATGGCGCGGATCCAACGAGTCTACATCGCCGAGGGCCCGGATATAGTGACAGAATTGCCGGCCTCCCAGGCAGATCTGATGATCGCCGGCGCTTCGACGCGCGATCTGTCGGAGCTGGTAGCCGCATTGCCTGAAGACTTGCCCCGGGATGGCTCGGAGATCTTGCTGGTGGATCCCCTGGGGAATCTCATGATGCGGTTCCCGGTGGAAAATGATGATCCCAAGGGCATGCTCGAGGACATCAAGAAACTGCTGCGACTGTCGCGTATCGGCTGAAGGAATTCTCAGCATGGAACTCTTCAGAACACTTGCAAAAATCTCCGTCGTCCTGTGCCTGGTCGTCGTAGTCCTCGGAGCCTGGGTGCGGCTGACCGATGCCGGTCTCGGCTGCCCTGACTGGCCCGGCTGCTACGGTGAGATGGTCGTGCCTAACGATCCCGGCGCGGACGACGCCTGGCCGGAGCGGCCCCTGGAGACGGGCAAGGCCTGGCGGGAAATGATTCACCGTTATGCCGCCGGCATGCTGGGGTTCATTATCCTGGCCCTCGCCGTGACGGCCTGGATTCGGCGGGACAGGCCAGGGCAGCCCGTGATTCTCCCCACGGTCGTGCTGGGGCTGGTGATTTTCCAGGCGTTGCTGGGTATGTGGACGGTCACGCTTCTGCTCAAACCGCTGGTCGTAACGGCCCATCTTGCAGGAGGCATGACGACGCTGGCGCTGCTCTTCTGGCTGGCGAGACAGCCGGCCAGGCCCGCTCAGCCGCCGGAGCCCCGCCTCAGGCCCTTCGCGCTCTTCGGGCTGATCGTCCTGGCGATCCAGATCCTCCTCGGCGCCTGGGTCAGCACCAACTACGCCGCCCTTGCCTGCCCGGATTTCCCCACCTGCCAGAACAGCTTCTGGCCGCCTATGGATTTTGCGGCAGGTTTCGATCCCTGGCACGGCCTGGGGATCGATTACGAGGGCGGGATCCTGCACAATTCGGCCCGGGTTGCCATCCACGTGACACATCGAATCGGGGCCGTGGTCACGCTGGTGGTGCTGCTCTGGCTGGCGATCCGGGCGTCGAAGAACACCGCGCTCGGCACCGCCGGCGGCCTGGTGATGGGGGCCGTGATCCTGCAGTTCATGCTGGGGATCATCATGGTCGCCACCCAGTTGCCCCTGGCCCTGGCGGTGGCCCACAACGGGGTCGCGGCACTGCTGCTGCTCGCCGTCGTCAATCTGAACAAGGTGGTACGCGTTGAGAACTGAGCTACGCTTGAGGACCGTGGATAGCGCCCTCTTCAGTCGAATGGCCGATTACCTGCAGCTCTGCAAGCTGAAGGTCGTCGGGCTGATCGTGTTTACAGCGGTCGTTGGAATGTTCCTCGCTGTGCCGGGCATGCCGCCCCTGGACAAGCTGCTCCTCGGAACGCTGGGCATCGGCATGGCGGCGGCGTCTGCCGCGGCCATCAATCACGTCCTGGACGCGCGCATCGACGCCATCATGAAGCGCACCCGAAGGCGTCCGCTGCCCACCGGTCAGCTGACCGAAGTGGAGGCGATGCTTTTCGCCTTCGCCCTGGGACTGGTATCCATGGTGATCCTGACCCGTTATGTGAATGCGCTGACGGCCGTGCTCACCTTCCTGTCCCTGATCGGCTACGCGGTCGTCTACACGGTCTGGCTGAAGCGGGCCACGCCTCAGAACATCGTGATCGGCGGCGCGGCGGGAGCAGCGCCGCCCGTGCTGGGCTGGGTGGCCGTCACCGGGGAGGTCCACGCCCACGCCCTTCTGCTGTTCCTCATCATCTTCACCTGGACGCCGCCCCACTTCTGGGCGCTGGCTATCGCCCGGCGCGAGGATTACGCCAAGGTCGATATCCCGATGATGCCGGTGACTCACGGCGTGGAATTCACCCGGCTGCAGATTCTCTTCTACACCGTATTGCTGGTAATCGTCTCCCTCCTGCCCTACCTCACGGGCATGAGCGGCCTGGTTTATCTTGCCGGAGCCCTGATTTTCGGCGGTATCTTTCTCTACTACGCCCTGGCCATGCGGATCTCCCACCGGCCCGAACTGCCCATGAAGACATTCGCCTACTCCATCACCTACCTGATGGGCGTCTTCGGGGCCCTGCTGGTGGATCACTACGTCCC
>JASFOT010000222.1:0-4670 GCA_050116375.1 Gammaproteobacteria bacterium
TCGCGCCAGTTACCCTCGTAAGACAGGATGCGGTTGCCGCTCTCGTCTTTCAGCCGGATCGAGAACTTGTTCCAGGGTCGACTGGGGTCGCCATGCCTGCGACCGAACGTGATCGGAAGATATTCGTAGCAGAGCCGCTCCAGCTGTGGGTCTTCCCTGCTGCTCGCCACCTCGAGCAACGAGCCGACCTGGAGCTTCTCGGGCAGCCCGTCCAGCCAGGCCCTGTTCCGGGTATAGACCGGCCGGTTGAAGTGCTCGATCGTTCGCCGGAGATCACGGGTCGATATCGTGTACTGCTCGTGGAATACGCCGCCGCGCAGGATATTGAACAACACGTTGGCGTAGTGATGGGCCGACACCGCTTCCTCAGCTGTCGCCTGGAAGCCGTCGGCGGAGGCGACGATGCGAGCCAGCTCGTCGTCGGCACGGTCCATGGAGCGCGCCACCTCCATGGAAACGGCCTCACGGTCTTTCAGCGCCCGCCTGAGCGCAGCAACCTGTGCCTGCGTCTGCTCCACGTCCGCGACGATCGTCCATTCGCGGGAGCTGCCGGACGGGAGGGGCCAATGCGCGGTGACGAAAAAAGCCCCGCGAACGCCCCGCTTGTGACGTTCAGTGAGCAGCGGCAGGCCGGCACGGAATGCCCCGAGTTGCTCACTGGACACGAGCACTGCCTCGGGTTCGAGACCGAGGCAGAAAACCGTGTTCGCCCGCAGCGACTCGCACGGTTCCGCACGATCCGAAATGCCGGAGTACAGCGCATACAGCGCGAGACCCGTGTCCTCACAAAGTTCTGTCCACTTGTAAGCGTCGACCAGATTGCTCGCGGTCGCCTGGGTGAAACTCGGCGTACCCGCCGGCAGTATGCCCTGCAAGCCATCCAGCAGCTCGACCTCGCGGGCGGCGCCGGACAGCTCTTGTAACTGGCACTGCCTCACGAAGCCGTACCGCTCGCTCGTCGCCCAGGTGCAGCGGAACGCGAGCTGCAGATCCTGGTTGATCTCCTCGAAACACAGCTTGTTGCCGAGGACCGTCTTGTAGAGATTGCGCGTCAGATCGTACCGATCGTCCTGCTCCCGGTTGAAGGGTTCCCATACCGATGGCCTGTCGGTATCCAGGACGCGCAGGATCGTTTTGCCGCCAGTATGAGCCGCACTCTCGTGGACCTTGTCGACGGGAATATAGGGGAAGAGCGCCGACTCAGGCGATACGCGGCCTGCCGTCAGGCCACCGGTCGACGAAACGAACAGCCAGTGGTCGGAACTCGAGATGACGCTGATGAAGAACGGCGCCATCTGATCCACGTTCCGAATCGCGTAATAGCGTTCTCCGGCAAAATCCAGGAATTCACCGGAGACTGCTTTCTTATTATCGACAAGGGCATCCACTTCGCGTCCACCCGGCGTCAGGCCATGCTGCTGCGCGGTCCCGGGTCGTGATGATCCTTCTCGCCGCCGTAACGACCCGCACTCCGCCAAGCCATGCCGACGGTTGCCGCTATTTCGCTCATGCTTTTTCATCCGGTATCAACGGCTCCAACGGCAGCCCCTTTCCTCGAAGGTCTCGGTCGGATGACCGCCCTGCCGACGGCCGCGGCAACCTATGCCTTCTTCATGGAAGGGGCCGAAACGGCAGCGGCATCGTCCATGTTGCGGGGCCGACGTCACGACCCGATGGAATGTCCCGGCCATCCGTGGCCGGGCCCAGGGCAAATCAGAGACCGGCGAAACTGTAGGAGAATCGCATGCCGTAGGACCGCGGCGCGTTCCAGGCGAACAGGGGCCGGCCCGGTGAAGAACCGGGGTCGGCGAGGTAAGTCTGGAATCGCTCGTCCGTCACGTTGTATCCAAAGGCCTCGATGAACCAGTTCCCGTCTGCAGACGTGTAACGCAGCGTCATGTCGACGGTGGCGAAATCGTCTCTCTTGTCGGAGAACTCCTCCAGATCATCGAAGTTGCCCTCGGTCATGTGCATGTCGTCTTCCCAGTTGACCTTGACGAAGGGGCTGATGGTGGAACCGTCGCGGAGCAGGAAGTCGTGTGTATAGCTGATGCTGAACTCCATCGGCGCAGCGTAAGGCAGCTCGTTGCCCTCGATGTTGTTCTGGCCGGAGCCGTCGTCCTGCGGAATGCAGGCATACTGCTCGCCGATCGTGGCCCGCTCGTCACAGAAATAGGCCTCGCCGGCGTAGCCAGGCCAGCTGTTGAACTCGGTGTCCAGCCAGGCGAAGAAACCCGTGAAACGGCCACCCTCCCACGGGGGCAGGTAATCGAACTCCAGCTCGATGCCCTTGATGTCGGCCGAGGCGGCATTGGTCGTGACCAGCGTGCCGATGTCCTGAGGCGGCTCGACAGGCGTCCCCGGCGGATCCTCCACGAATCCGACCGTTCGGAACTGCGAAACCTGCTTGTCGTCGTATTCCGTGTAGAAAGCGGCGAACTGCAGGCTCAGGGTTCCGTCGAGCAGCGTGCCTTTATAGCCGAACTCGTAATTGGTCACCTCTTCAGGATCGAACGGGAAGAACTCGATCCGTCCGCAGCGGCAGGTGTCCACGCCGTCGCCGAAAGATCCGGCTTTCGATCCCGTGGCTGCCGTCAGGTACATGAAGGAGTTTCTGTCCAGGTCGTAATCAATACCGAAGCGCCAGTCGAAGTTGCTGAAATCCTCCTGGTTGTCATTGATATCGAATACTTCGTAGTTCTCCTCGCGATTCTGGGACCCCATGCCGAACCCGAGATCCTGGCTCGTGTAGAGCGGGAGAATCAACTCGTCCAGCTGATCGTCATCGGGGAAACCGTCGTTCTCGACTCTTCTCTGTCCGTCGGCGGTGTAGCCGCTCCAGCTGCAGTTGTCGCCTCCGTAACAGCCGATATTCCTGCCGCCTGAATCCTCACGCTCATCGTGCGTGTACCGGAATCCCGCCGTGAGATGCCACTTGTCGGTGACGTGCCAGGTCGCCTGGCCGAACACCGCCTGGGACTCAAGATCCCGATCCGGCTGCACGAAACTGATGCCTCCGAGGCCGCCATTGGAGCAGCAGAACGGCTGTTCGACGTCGAACGTGATCTCGTTGTCCTCGCGGAAGTCGAAGCCGCCGAGGATCCAGCTGACTCGCCCGGTAAGGCCCTGGAACTGGATCTCGTTGGACCATGATTTGTAGTCGGAATCGTCCGTCGCCAGGTAAAGCTCCAGCCACGGTGGATTCTGATTGAGCCAGCCCGTCGTCGGGCCGGGCACCGCGCGCCAGCCCATGTCGCCGTCCCACTGCTGGCGCCGCTGTTGACGCGCCCAGCCCAGGTTGTAGATCAGATCGACGTCACCGAACCACTTGTGATCCTCCAGCATGGCCCAGTTGAGATGGCTGCGCGCGCTGTCGATCGTCATATCCAGGTAACCCGGGATGTTCGGGTCAACGTAGTCAATGCCGCCGCCGTTGTATTCGCAGAGGGCGGGATTCCTGTCGCAATCCGGAGCCACAGGCCAGCCCGCCGTCTCGTCCTCGTATCGCTCGTAGGTCAGACGCCAGTCAAATAACTCACTCGGCTGCCAGAGCGCGCTGAAACGGGCGGCCCAGCGGTCCGAATTTCCGTAATAATCTTCCTCGTCTACGTCCTGGTTCCAGCGCTGATCCATGTCCGGAATGCCATCAGGACCACTGAAACCGACACCCTCCAGGTCCTTGGTGCCCGTGTCCTGGTCTGCGAATCCGTCCCGCTCCTCTTTGAAGAAATTGGCACGGAACGCGATCGTATCTGTGAGCGGTGCGTTGAGCGTTGCGAGAACATTCCGCTGGCCGCGATTGCCCACCTCGACACCGCCGGTCGCGAAGACACCCTCGAAGCTGGGCTTGGCGGTGACCACGTTGATGCTGCCTGCCGCCGAATTGCGGCCGAACAGGGTGCCCTGCGGCCCCCTGCTCACCTCGAGACGCTCGAGGTCATACATCAGGGCAACCGCGCCCTGTGGTCGCGGCGAATACACGCCGTCCACGTGAAACGCAACGCTCGGGTCCGAGATCTCCGTGAAATTGTTACTGTTGATGCCGCGGATGGTGAGCTGGACGCCGGTGTCGGATGGCGAGAAGGCAATATCCAGGTTAGGCACAAGGGAGCCGACGTCGCGAATATCCTTTACGCCTTCACGCGTCAGCGTCTCCTGGTCGACTGCTGTGACGGCAATCGCGGTCTTGTTCAGCTCCGTTTCACGGCGCGTCGCCGTGACCGTCACGGAACCCAGCCTCGCCGGTGATTCGAGCTCGTCGCCCTCCCCTTCGAGTTCCCGGATCGCCTCCAGGGAATCGGTTTCTTCCGCGAGCGCCTCCTCGGCCTCCGAGGCCTCCTCTGCGTCAGGCGCTTCCTGGGCCAACGCAAATGAAGGTGCAACAAGGAGCAGAGCCAGCCACAGAGATACGCGTACGTTGGTCATTGTTTTTCTATCCCCCCGATTGCTCACCGTGCCCGTCACTGTTTCGCCTGTACCAATTGAATGATTTGTGTTCATAAGCATTTTTCTGCCCCTGCTTCCGACCGGCATCTCCGGGCGGGGACCTGCTGCCGGCATATCAAGGCGAAAAATCATGGGGCTGCTCCAACGAATATGGCCTGGGCGTTGTCGTACCAGATCGGGCTTTCGCTGCCCGAAAAGTTCACGTTGAGCAGCAGGAACTGGAC
>JASFOT010000223.1:0-4652 GCA_050116375.1 Gammaproteobacteria bacterium
TCCGGGATCCCGCCTGCGGCGGCGCCCGCGGGGGTTCCTCTCGCCGCGGGCGCGGCGGGTTCAGGAACGGCGATCCGGGGCGTTTCCGTCGATGCAGGGCGGCTGGATTGAGGTAACGGGGAGGAAACCGTATCGCCGTTGTCCCGCAGGAGGATGTAGCCCAGGACGGCGAGATTCACCGCGACCAGGCCGGCCAGGACAAGCGGCCACGGGCTGCGGGTCTTGCGGGATGAACTTCCCGGGACGGTGGCGAATCCGGGACCGGTCTGCCTCTGGCGCTCGTTCTCCGATTTTTTCAGGGCGTCGAGGATAAAGGACACGGCGTTATCCTCCGGCCGATAGCTTCGGTCGGCCTGGAAGGCCCATGGCCGAACTCAGGGCAATCATCGTCCGGGCGCCGGCGACACCGTCAGGAATCAGTCTCTGGGTTCGCTGAAATCGTTCAACTGCCCGACGAAGACCGTCATCGTAAACGGCGGGATTGTCCGCCGGGATCCGCGTTTCCAGCACGGTGCTGAGGGCCTCTCGCAGCCATATGACGTCATCCCCGGTCGATCCGGGCGTAAGAACCCTGCCCGTTCCGCTTGCCGGGCGCCAGACCACGAGAAAATCGCCGAGCCAGAAAGGCATGAGTTCCACGAGAGAGACATCGATCTGCTCTTCCAGCACGCGAAGCGTGGCCGTGCCGTTCGCCGACACAGACGACAGAACGACCTGGTGGGGCGTCCCGTCCACCGCCGACAGCGACAGGATTGCCGGACGGTTCAGATTCAGCAGAAAGCCCCACGTGCCGCGCTCGTACAGGCATCGCAGGCCGGCGCTCTCGGCGACAGCACAGCCTCGTCCCGATGGCGGCGAGTATTCCACATCCCACAGGTTCAGCAGGGTAGTGAACGCCGTGTCGGTGCCTGTCAGGGACTCCCTGGCCGCCAGGAACTCGGCCAGTAACGGCTGTGTCGCCGCAGGTTCCGCGGCGGGCGCGTCCGCGCCAGCGTCTTTCTGTGCCGTCGCGGCTGGCGGCTCGGTAATGGCTTCGGCCGGGGATTGCCGGGCCGATTCCGGGACGCTCGCGGCGGGACCGGAAAGGACCGTTGGCCTGCTGTTCTGGGTTCCGGCCTGAGCACCAACTGACGCTGGCGTGGCCGGCTGGTTCAGGTTGAACCAGGCAAAAGCGTAGGCGGCGACGATAAGGATGCCCGCGGCGGCCAGCCACCAGTATCGGCCAGTTGCGCGAATGCCGTTGCCTTTACCGGCAACTTCCCTGGCTGCTCTGGCGGCGGTTGCGCTCGTGACTCGTGTCTGCTCACGGGAGTAGGCCCCCAGGAGCGCCCTGTCGCAGATGACGTTGATCAGTCGCGGGATCCCGCGGGCCTGATGATGAATGACGTTGGTCGCGCCGTTTGTGAAGGTCTCTCCCCCCCCTCCGGCGACCCGCAGTCGATGCCGGATGTAGGCGCGTGTTTCCTTCTGGTCCAGCGGCTCCAGGTGGTAACGGCCGGTGACCCGCTGAGCCAGCTGGCGCAGATCGGTTCTCGCCAGAAGCTGTCGGAGTTCCGGCTGTCCGATAAGAATGATCTGCAGAAGTTTCTGCTTGGCTGTTTCGAGATTTGTCAGAAGGCGAATCTGCTCCAGGACGTCGGGGCTCAGGTTCTGGGCTTCGTCGACAATGAGCACCACGCGACGCCCGTCGGCATGGGCCTCCAGCAGGTGCTGGTTGAGGCTGTCCACAATGGCCTTGGCGCTGCCGCGATCTTCCAGCGTGAGCGCTATCCGCAGTTCCTCGCAGATTGCCAGAAGAAACTCGTGGGGAGACAGTCTCGGATTGAGAACCAGCGCGACCTCCGTATCGGGCGGCAGTTGCTCGAGCAGGCTACGCACCACCGTGGTCTTGCCTGTGCCCACCTCCCCGGTGAGCTGGATGAATCCTCCGCTCTCCGTGACGCCGTAGAGCAGGTGAGCAAGAGCCTCCGCGTGCCGCTCGCTGAGAAACAGGTAGCGGGGATCGGGGGTGATCGAGAACGGCTTTTCGTTAAGCCCGAAGAAGCCTGTATACATCGTTCTGGTTGCGCTTCCGGGTTCGTGTCTGCCCGGAGGCAGGCGGCAAATCGATCTGGAATGATGCCTCAGGCGGTCCGGTCATGTATAGATCAGTCGTGGTCGACGGAGCCGCCGCGAGTGACAGCGCCATCGCCAAACCGGTCCCGGATGGAGTCGATGGTCTTCTCCAGATTTTCGTCTCCGTCCCCGAACAGCTTCATCTGCGTTGCAGGGGCGAGACCCGAGACACCCACGCCAAGCAGCCTCAGCGGGGCACCGGCATTAGCCTCGAGCCAGTCATCAAGAAGTTCCCTGGCAACCCTCTCGAGAGTCCGGGGGTCCGCGCTGGCCGGATGGATCCGGCGCTGTCGTGTGAACGTTTTGAAATCCGCACGGCGGATTTTGACAAACACGGTGCCAACCTGAAGCCCCTTCCTGCGGACCCGGATCGCCGCCCGCTGGGCGAGACCGGCCAGCCGGGAATGGAGTTTGGCGCGCTGGTCGATGTCCCGGTCGAAAGTTTCCTCGGCGCTTATGCTTCGATCGGGATGGTGTGCGGACACGGGACGGTGATCGATACCCCTGGCCTTTTCCCGCATCCGGCCGGCATAACGTCCGAAAACTCGCTTCATGATCGCGTCGGGGGCAAGCCGGAGGTCCTTGACGGAGCAGATGCCAAGGTGCTCAAGCCGGGATGAGGTTTGCGGGCCAATACCGGTGATGCAGCGGACCGGCAAGGGGTCCAGGGTTCGCGATATCTGATCGCCAAAAAGGATGCAGAGCCCGTCGGGCTTGTGCAGGTCCGAGGCGATTTTCGCCACGAGCTTGTTGGGGGCGACGCCGACGGATGCGGCCAGTCCCGTTTCCTCTCGAATTCTCTCCTTGATACGAGCCGCCAGTATTTCCACCGAGGCGAAAATGCCGAGGCTGGCGGTCAGGTCCAGAAAGGCTTCATCCAGCGACAGGCCTTCCACCTCCGGCGTGAATTCGCTGAACACCGTGAAGATCCGGGTCGAGACCTGCCTGTAGCGGGACATCCTGGGGCGCAGGAAAACGGCTTCCGGACAGCGCCGGCGGGCCTCGGCCGCCGTCATGGCGGAGCCGATGCCAAATTTTCTGGCCTCGTAACTGGCCGCCGCAACGACGCCTCGGGGTCCGCTGCCGCCCACCAGCACGGGCAGACCGCGAAGTTCGGGTCTGTCTCGCTGCTCCACGGATGCGTAGAACGCGTCCATATCCACGTGGGCGATGCAGCGATCAATGTTCGGATGTTTATTCACGCTGGATGAGGATACCGGTCCGCAGCTGAGACGGCACGAACCCTGCGTGCCGCAATGGTCCGATGCGGGGGTTCAGATCGTGACCGCCGTAATTGTCACCGTGCCGGCCAGGAACAGGAGGAGGCCCGTGAGATAGGCAATGCCCAGCAGGACATATTTGACGCCTGTCGCCAGGCGGCCCTGTTCGTAGACCACGCGCATGGCACGGAAAAGATAAACGGGAATGTAAACCGCCGAAAACGCAAAGAGCATAGCCGCCGGCCAGTCAGGCAGCCATTCGCCATCGAAGATCCAGCCGGCCAACAGAACGATGCTGAGCAGAAGGTAGAAGAAGGCGTGAAAGTGGACGAGGAAAAGGAGATGTTCAGCGTAGTAGCGGCCGCTGAGCGGGTACAGGAGCTTCATGAACCCCGCCATCAGCGGCACCAAAATAAACATCATCGCAGGGATGTTCTCGAGCAGCGCGCGGGTGAAGCTGGCCCCGTGGTCGGCGACGATCTTCCGGCATGCCGTCTGCAGCCTCTCGCTCGAAAGCCATCGATTAGCCCACTCCATCCCTTCCGGCCATGTCACCTGAACGTCGGCACAGGGATCCTCCCCCCTGTTGCCCGGGACCTCCTGTTCCGGCCCGTCGCCGGTCGCCTCGGCCGGCCCGTTGGCGGCGGGTGTTTCCCCGGCCGGATCGGACGGCGTTTCTTCGTCGCCGATCTGCAGCTGCAGGGAAATGTCGCCGGCGTCTTCATCGCCCGCCTCGACGGAGAATCGGGTGTCCAGGGAAAACAGGAAAAAAAACAGCAGGCTCAGGCCGAGGAACAGACGCAGGGCCGGGATATATCGGGCCCTTCGTCCCAGGAGATAGTCCCGTGTCAGTCGGCCCGGGCGGACCAGCAGCAGGCCCAGAGTGCGCCAGAGTCGCGACTCCAGCGACGTTAAAATCTCGCTGGCCTCCCGGACCATCTCCCACAGGGAAATCATCCGGTCCCTGGCCCGCTGGCCGCAGCTTGCGCAGTACTGTCCGTAGAGGGGCGATTCGCAGTTGGCGCACCGGCCTCCGGGAGATTCCGCCGTGGTCAGATTCTCGACGGATTCCAGGATTCGCCGGGAAGCGCTGAAATCCTCACCGAAGCGCTCGATGCCTCGCGAACGCATCTGGTCGGCGTGTTCCCGGAAATAGGCATCGAGGGCTTCCCGGTCCCGGAGCACGTAATGCACAGTGCGCAGGATGCGGCCGGATCCGGGGTCTTCCGAGCGATAGAGGCCGGCCTCCAGAAAGCCGGGCAGCGCCAGCATCTCCCGCACATGACCTTCCAGCCATGCGTCGAACTCCGCCTGTAT
>JASFOT010000224.1:0-4643 GCA_050116375.1 Gammaproteobacteria bacterium
ACGCTGGACCAGTATGAGGGCCAGTGGGTAGCCCTCTATTTTTACCCCAAGAATGACACGCCGGGCTGCACCACGGAGGCCTGCAATTTCCGCGACAACATTTTCGCTTTCCGGGAGCGGGACGCGATCATTCTGGGTGTCTCCCTGGATGACGTAGAGTCCCACCAGGAATTCGCGGAGAAATACAGCCTGCCGTTCAGCCTTCTCTCCGATGGGAAGGGGGAGGTCGCCGATCGATACGGCGTGGTCACAAACCTGGGGGTGGTCAAATTCGCCAAGCGCCAGAGTTTCCTCATCGCGCCCGACGGGACGATCGCAAAGCACTACGAGAAGGTGGATCCGGATACTCACTCCCAGGAAATCCTGGCCGACCTGATTGCCTTCCAGGACGAGAATCCCGGCTGACCGAGGTCTTGCCTGCCCGGACCTGGCGAAAGGCAACCGGGGCGTCAGCCCCCCCTGGGCAACAACCGGCAATGAAGAACCCGGCCTGTGCCCCGGAGATACTAGGGACGGGCCGGATCCAGCCAGAGATGGTGGACCGTGGGCCCGGGAAGAAAAGGCGTAGCTTCGCCCTCCACCCAGGCCCGGTGCCCGGCCCTGTAGAACGGTGACAGCGGATGCCCGCTCTGGCCTGTGGGCATGTGGAAGTAGCCTTCTTCCTCGCGCCCCGGAGAAACGGCGAACCGTTCAGACGCGCCGAAGGCGGACTGCTGGACACGGGGCATGTGGATGGCACCGTCAAGAGGGTCCGCCGGCATATCCACCAGAGGCGCGAAAATCCTGAGGGCTGCGCTCAGGGGATGGCGGATATCGGCCACGTTGCGACGACCCCAGGTCTGCTGATCCAGGGGCGTCTGCTCGGTGTTTTCAGGGACGGTGGCGTCAACGGCGGCCAGCAGGAGAGCCTCCCAGCTTTCGAACGCCGGGTGGAGCAGATGCACGGGGCGGTCGGTGATCAAGCGCCAGGCCGGGCCCTCGAACTGGCGGCCCACGCCATACCTGAGACTCTCGTCCAGGGAAAAACCCGGAACCTTGTCCCGCACGGGCCCGGTCAGGCCCTCGAAAACCAGGGCCAGCACACGCTGACGAAACTCGAAAACGAGGCGAAAACCCACGGAGTCGACGGAGGCTCTCGGCCTCCAGCGGTCCACCAGACGCCTGAATTCGCGTCGTTCCGGATGTTGCGTCAGCGTTTCTGGGGTCATCACTGAAAGGACGAGATCACGCCATCGCTGGTAGAAGTAGGCGTTGTCGTCAAGCTGCGCAGCAAGCATGTCGGGGATGGAGAGGGAATCGCTGCGGTGTAGCAGCTCGCGGATACGCGACGCCCTGGCCCCCAGGGCGTAACCGCCGTCGCCCATGATCCGCAGGTCGGCACCGTCCACAACCCGGGCATTGGCTGTCCAGATCCGGCCTGCAGGTGGATCGACAATCTTCGGATAATCTTCCGGCGCCAGCCAGCCCGACCAGCCGGTTCCTTCCCGGGCCCAGCTCGTGGGGCGACTTCCATCGAACCCGGCCCGCAGCGGTATTTTGCCGGCGATCGTCCAGGCAATCCGGCCACGGTGGTCGGCAATGACGATATTCTGGGCGGGCATACCGGTCTCGTTGGCCACGGCAACGGCTTCCTCCACGTTGCCGGCGCTTTCCATCCTGCGGAGCTCGAGATTCACCGCATCGACCTCGTGTGCGACCCACTTGAGGGCTCTCGGATCCCGCCCCTCATCGCCCGGAAGCACCGGACCCCAGATGGTTTCACAGACGACCTCGGTGACGGCCGGCTTGCCAGCCACGGAGATTCTCTCGTCCACACACAGGAAGCTCTCCCAGCCTTCCGGGGTTCGATAACGGCTCGGGTCCTCGGGGTGCAGCTCCAGAACAATCAGATCGGTCCAGTCGCCATAGCTGTTGGTGAATCCCCAGGCTATCCGTCCGTTGCTGCCGGCAATGACAATAGGGATACCGGGAAGACTGACGCCGGTCATCTCCATTTCCTCTTCGCCAAGAACCTGGAGCCTCACGCGGTAAAAGGTATTGGGGACCCGCAACCCCAGGTGCATGTCGTTAGCCACCATCGCCGCTCCGGCGGCGGAAACGCCGCCCCCGACGGCCCAGTTATTGCTCCCGGGAACGGCTTCCTGCGTGGCGGGCAGTTTCCCGAGAGCGATCGGAACCCGGGTCGGGTCCCGTTCCACTGCAAAGACATCCGGACCCGGGACGGCAGGAACGTCATAGGAATCCCCCTGCATCGGCGCATCCCACTCCGTTCCCTCGGGCGAAAGAAATGCCACCATAGGCGAAGGCAGGGTCTCATCCAGAAGCTCCAGGCCAGCTTCCCGCCGGCCGAGACTGTCATTGAGCTCCAGGAACATGGAATAGGAAACGAGCAGCGAGTCCTCCGGCCGCCATGGTTCGACATCCGCGCCGAGCGCCAGATACTCCCATGGGCGAACCGGAAGATTTCCCAGGCCGGCGTTGACGCCCGCGGCATAGGCCTCGAGTATCGAAATCTCCGCCTCTTCAGCGTGAGCGAGTACCTGCTCAGCCCGGTGCCTGAAGCGATGGAGCCGATTCTCTCGATCGGTCTCGAGCGCTGCCGGGCCAAACATGGCCGCGAGTTCCCCGGCGGCTCTCCGCCGTGCCAGATCCATCTGAAAGAACCGGTCCTGCGCATGTACGAAGCCGGTGGCCCGCGCCAGGTCCAGACGGGACGATCCGCGGATCGTAACCACGCCCAGAGCATCCCGCTGCACCACCACGGGATCGGCGAGGCCCGCCAGTTCCACGCTGCCGTCGAGAATCGGCAGGCTGGCGCGCAGCAAGACAACCGCCAAGATCGTCGCCGACAGAACGATCGCGGTGATGATGATCAGTGATCTGCGAAACGGTCGCATGGATAGATGCTAACCGGATGGCCGCTCCGGTTGCAGTCCCGCCGACCCGGAAAGGCCTCCCCCCGAAAGCCGCAGCGGCCGCCGTGAGCGGAGCTTTGCCCCGGCTGCGGGGCTCAGGAAACAGGCACCTGCAGGATTTTCAGGGTGTTCGTGCCCCCTGCGACGCCGGTGGTCATGCCCTCGGTGAAAAGCACCATGTCGCCCGGCTGCACGAGCTCGCGATTGAGCAGTTCCCTGCAGGCACTCGTGAACACGGCCTCGGGAGCCGTGTGAACCACGTCGAAGGCGACAGGATAGACCCCACGGTAAAGGGCGACCCGTCTGCGTGTGCCCTCGTTCCGGGTGAATGCATAAATCGGGATTCCGGAACGGATCCGGGACATCCAGAGCGTCGTGGAACCGGATTCCGTCAACGCCATGATGGCCTTCACGTCCAGGTGATTGGCGACATACATGGTTGCCATGGCAACGGCTTCGTCGTTGCGTGTGAAATAGTCGTCCATGCGGTGACGAGAGTGTGTCGTCACCCGTTGTTTCTCGGCCGCGATGCAGGTATTGGCCATGGCCTGTACGACCTTCACGGGAAACCTGCCGATCGCCGTCTCCGCCGACAGCATCACCGCGTCCGTGCCGTCGATGACCGCGTTGGCCACGTCGGAAACTTCCGCCCGGGTCGGCAGGGGTTCGCGGATCATCGATTCCATCATCTGGGTTGCAGTGATGACGATGCGGTTCTTGTCCCGCGCCACCCGGATGATGGTTTTCTGGACGCCCGGGACCTCTGCATACCCGAGTTCCACGCCGAGATCGCCCCGCGCCACCATGATGACTTCACTGGCCTCGGTGATCTCCTCTATGTTCGCCACCGCCTCCGCCCGCTCCACCTTGGCGACCAGGAGCGCGCTGCCTCCCGCCGCCTCCAGGAGCGCCCGGGCTTCGTCCATGTCGGCACCGTCCCTCGGAAACGAGACCGCGAGGTAATCCATCTCGAGCTCCGCGGCAGTCCGGATATCGGCCCGGTCCTTGTCGGTCAGGGCGCGGGCGGACAGCCCCCCGCCCAGCCGATTGATGCCCTTGTTATCGGAGAGAGGGCCTCCCACGTCCACCCTGCAAGCGATTCGCGGACCATCCACATCCTCCACCTGCAACGTGATGGCCCCGTCATTCAGCAACAACAGGTCGCCGACTGAGACGTCATCGGGCAGGGCCTTGTAGGCCACGCCTACGGCTCGGCCGTCACCGTCATTTTCTCCCAGTGAGACGTCCAGGCTGAATGACTGACCCTCCTGCAGATCGACGGCACCGTTGCGAAATCGCTCGATGCGAATCTTGGGGCCCTGCAGATCCCCCAGCACGGCCACGTCCTTGCCGATCCGGGCTGCGACCCGGCGGATCATCCCGACTCGTTTGCGATGGTCTTCCTCGCTGCCGTGAGAGAAGTTGATTCGCACCACGTCCACGCCGGCGCGGAACATAGCTTCCAGCACCTTCGGGTCATCGGTGGCGGGACCGAGGGTTGCGACGATCTTGGTGCGTTTCGAAGAGGGATCGGTCACGGCAGGAGCAGGCGGGCTCAGCCCGCCGAACGAGCCTCCAGGACTTCGACGGCGGGCAGTTTCCTGCCCTCCAGGAATTCGAGAAAGGCTCCCCCGCCGGTGGAGATGTAGGACACCTTGTCCGCGATACCGAATTTGTCCAGCGCCGCCAGCGTATCCCCGCCTCCGGCTATGGAGAATCCGTCGCTGT
>JASFOT010000225.1:0-4621 GCA_050116375.1 Gammaproteobacteria bacterium
TGATCGTATGGGCGAGAGTCGATTCCTCCTCGGCCCGATCCACCGCCGTGTAGGCGGCGGCATTGACCACCAAATCCGGTGTGACGCGACGTATGGTCTCCACGATTCGTCGGGGCTCCGACAGATCACCGGACAGGCCGCCAAGGGAATCCCGACCCAACGCAATCACCTCTCCCCGCGCCGCGAGTACAGGTGCCAGGGCCGATCCGACCTGGCCGTTCTTGCCGAATAGCAGGATTTTCATTACGCCGCGGCGCGCTTGACGTAATTGGTTTCGACCCATTGCCGGTATTCGCCGGATCGCACACGGGACACCCAGTCGCTATTGTCGAAATACCAGCGCACGGTCTTCTCCAGACCGGATTCGAAGGTTTCTTGCGGTTTCCAACCCAGCTCGGAGGCGATGCGCGTGTCGTCGATAGCATAGCGCTGATCGTGACCCGGCCGATCGACCACGAAATCGATGAGCCTCTCGTACGGGCCGTCCGGGCTCGGTGAGAGTTTGTCGAGGATGGCACAGATGCCCTTGACGACCTCGATATTCGTCTTTTCACAACGGCCACCGATGTTGTAGGTACGACCCACCACGCCTTTAGTCAGCACGCTGACCAGTGCTCTGGCGTGATCTTCCACGAACAGCCAGTCACGAATATTCTCGCCGCTGCCGTAAACAGGAATCTGCCTGCCCTCCAGCGCGTTCAGAATCACTACCGGCATGAGTTTTTCCGGGAACTGGTAGGGCCCGTAGTTGTTCGAGCAATTCGTGATCAACACCGGGAGACCGTAGGTACGGTGCCAGGCCCGCACCAGGTGGTCGCTGGACGCCTTGCTGGCGGAGTACGGCGAACTCGGGGCGTAAGGAGTCGACTCGCTGAAAGCCGGATCATCGGTTTCGAGATCCCCGTATACCTCGTCGGTCGAGACGTGATGAAAGCGGAACTGTGCCTGCCGCTCCGGGCTCAGGGATTTCCAGTAGCTTCGAGTGGCTTCCAGCAACGTGTAGGTACCGATGATATTGGTCTCGATGAAAGCGGCCGGGCCGTGAATAGAACGGTCGACGTGAGATTCGGCGGCGAGATGCATCACCGCGTCCGGCCTGTACTTGGCGAACAGACGATCGATAGCGTCCCGGTCACAGATATCTGACTGCGCGAAGATGTGATTGGGATGGTCCAGCGCCTCCGCCAGCGATTCGATATTGCCCGCGTAAGTCAGCTTGTCGATATTGACTACGCGGTAGTTGGTCTCGCGCATCAGAAGCCGGATCAATGCGGAGCCGATGAACCCGGCACCACCGGTCACGAAAACAGTCTTGGAATACGTCTTATCTGACATTGGGATCTCCGTTTAACTCGATACGTTGGCACGCCCACGGCGCGCGAGACCGCCAAGGAGCAAGGCGATCAGCGCCATCTCCAGCGGAGAGCTTCCGAGAGCGCCGAACGGGGCGGCAGAGCCACTGGAGCTCGCAGTCTCCGTCCCGTCATCGTGCCCATCTTCTGGACAGCCGGAGTGGAAGGCCGCATTGCAGCTGGCGTTACCCTCCGCTGTCGTCGTCTCGTTGATGCCGCTGTGATACGCGCTGGCGTTCACAGCGCAGCAGGCCAGCAGCAAACCGGATAAAAAGCGCTTCATGTCAGCTCGTCTCCGTACCAGAGATAACGCGTCCCGCTGAGGTGGATTCATCATTCCCCGCAGAAAGAGCCAACAGTGCCGACGCTGCGCTATCGACGAGATCACAGCGTCCGACCTCGGCGACAGCCAGCAGGCGCGGCCTAGTGGAGACCGTCATTGGCCGCAGTTGCGTGACAAGTCGCGTTCGGAGGCGTTGCAAACCGGGCACGTCGTGGTGCAGGGCTCCGTCGTAGGCGTAATGCACCGTGTACCTTTGGAGGTCCAGGCGGGGAGCTACGTGACCCCAACCCTGCGCGGTGTGCGGCAGGGGCGCGATCAGCAAAAGACCGTCACAGCCTGCACGAGAGAATCCTCTCGCCACCTCGCGTCCGTCGATCTCTATCAGCACATCGGCTCGATGGTGCAGGCCCTTCCCGTGCATCGCGGCAGTAATCCTCGTGAGGTTATGAGACGTCTCCCACCGCATGTCGGGTTGTGCCGCGGCGAGTCCTGCGCAAAGACTCCACATCGCCACCACAATCCCGGTCAGCCCGAGTAGCCCATTCATCCTGTTCATCGGGAAACCGCCACCGTACTCATAAACGCCGTCAGGCCGAGTGCTGCAAATCTGAACCAGGCTGCACCCTCGCCACCATGGAGGTACGCGTAGGCTGCCGGATCGCTGGCGATCAATGAGAGCCGAAGCGTATTCAGCGCGATCGTAATGCCACCGAGTAACACTGCCAGCCCGGCGACCCGATCGAGCACAGGTGACGGCGAGCCCCCCGTTAGCCGGATGCTTACCAACGACCAGAACAGAAGCAAGATGTCTCCAAGGTTGCTCAGCGAACTGCATCCCCAGACCAGAATAACCATGTGCGCACCCGGCAGTTGCAGAGCAGTACCCTCGACTTCGACGGTGGGGAGTATCCAGCTCAACAACCAGCCGGCGAACTTGGCTTCCATGCCTAGCACCGCATCACCGCCAAGATTGCCGAGAAGGTCGACTGCGATATTGTGCAGGGCGGCGATCAGAGCGATGAGGACTCCGCGGCCAGCCGTGCCCCAGCTCGGGGCCGCCGCCGTCAGCAGCGCCAGCGTCAAAGTCAGCCCGATCCAGGGCCACATACCCCCGGCCGAGGCAGAAAGGAACAGTGCCGGGATGGCCGCCAAGAGGTGACCTGTACTCAGCGGTGGAGACTCGTCGCGCACCAAGTGCCAAACGGCGATGCCAAGGCAGACGAAGAGCACTTTGTTGTCCGCGACGCCACGGATCAGGGCGGCTGTCGCATCCACAGCACCCGGGACCGCGCGCGCGGACGCCGCCCACGCCGCGATCACGATAAGTAACGCGGTGAAGTCGTTGCGCGACATTTTCGTTAACCTGGTCATCGAGCGTATTTCATCCACTGCGGATTCGACGGCCTGCCGACGGTGCAGCTGACTCCCTCACGGAACTACAGCACCGACCCCTGGTACTCGGGCCCTTCGGAGGACGCGAGATGTGGCCACTGAGTCAGCATCAGGTTGGCGTGCCGACAAGCCATATGACCCGAGAGTGAAAGGCGCTCTGCATTGGCAATACTGTCGATGAACAGGGTGCGCGCACCGAGCAGTCGGCCGATCCTGATTGCAACGTAGCCACAGGACGCACCGGTCGAGACGATGACGTCTGGCCGCACCCTCAGCAGCATCCAGCTGATTTGCAGCACCTGGCGTAACAGCGCCCATTTCTGATCGCGGTTGGCGTCGGTAAAGCGAAAGAACCTGTGCCCCTTGACGTCCTGGGCCAACGATGGATTGACACTGGCATAAGTAACGTCGGCGCCGAGAAATGCGGGCCGGAGACGGAGCAACTGAATCCAGTGACCACCGCCTGAAGCTATCGCGAGAATTTTCGTGGGTCTGTCCTTCGACATTTCAGATTACCTCCTTCAAATCGTGGCAATGACTTGATCCAAACACTTGTGAATACAGATCCAGCAGCCACTGGATCTTGTTATCCCAAAGGCCGATGCTTGCGATGCGTTCCCGTGCACCCTCGGCATATCTCAGCATCAGGCCCGGGTCCCGGGCGAGCCGGGTGATCGCGTCAGCGAGGTCAGCGGCGAGCTGGTCCGGATCGACTGCCGGGACCCGGATCCCACAGCTCTGGTCGACGACGAAGCCCGGCCCACCCCGATCAGTCGTAATCACCGGCAAGCCATGCCGAAGGGCCTCGAAGACCACGCTACCGCTTGGCTCTCGGAAGCTCGGGAACAGGAACGCGTCTGCCGTGGAATAGAGCGTCTCGACCGTCTCACGGCTGACCTGACCATGGAAAGTGATGCGATCGGCCACACCCAGACTTCGCGCCAGCTCCTTGCAGGTAGGAAGTTCTTCCCCCTGCCCGGCGACGTCCAGATGCACACTGACGTCATCGGGCAACCTGGCCAGAGCGCGAACGGCGTCACGAAGGCCTTTAGTGCGTACGGCTCGGCCGACGTGGACAAGCCTGAGAACTGTGCCCGTTCCCGATGGATGCCGCGCTGGAGCCAGCCGGTCGATACCGAGCTCACTGATCACCTCGAAACGCCGGGGCGACGCATGCTGCAGCAATTCGCCGACGTAAGGGGCGACGCCCAGCACGGCAGCTGCACGAGCATAACTGCGGCGCAGTGTCGGGTCCCGGCGGAGCCGCCAGTGATCCAGGCGGCGGAGATGGGTATACCAGGCGGAACTCCTGCACTCGGCGGCAAAGCCCGGCGGCGTGTCGAGACTGCCACCCAGCGGACCGATGACGTACGGGATCTGAAATTCCGCCAGCGGCGTAGGATAGCGCAGCGCGATCGGGGTGAACTGGTGCGCGATATCGAATTTCATGCCGCGGCTCAGGGCGCTGGCGATCCAGCGCCGCGCTTCGATGTAGAAGCCCAGGTAGCTCGGCTTAAGCATGCTCGACAGGCGGCTGAACCGCTGCGAACCCAGGCGCTCGTCCCACTCCACAACTTCCACGTTGGGCAGCTGC
>JASFOT010000226.1:0-4619 GCA_050116375.1 Gammaproteobacteria bacterium
GACCAGCCGCCGGGTCAGCCGGGCGAAAAACAGGCCGTTGTCCAGGGTATTCGGACCATCCGTCACCTGCCGGGCTCCCTCCGAATCGTGGATGAAAACAAGATCCAGATCCGAGCCGTAGCCCAGTTCGAGACCGCCGAGCTTGCCGTAACCGACCACCGCGAAACCGGCGGCACGGCGCTCGTCCCCCTCCCCGCAATGGGGCACTCCATGTCGGAGCACCATTTTTTTCCAGGCGGCGTCGATACAGACCTGAAGCACCACTTCGGCGATATCTGTCAGTCGGTCGCTGACCTTCATCAGCGGCAGGACGCCGCTGAGATCGGCTACGGCCACCAGAAATACTGCGCTACGCTGGAATTTCCTGAGCGCCTCGAGCTGAGCCTCCTCGTCGTCCGGGCTTGTCTCGGACAATCTTGCCTGCAGGTCGCGGGAGAGCGACTCCCGGTCAGGGATGCGCTGGAGTACCCGGGTGTCGATCAGTTCGTCCAGCAACAGCGGATGGGCGGAGATCTGGCGCGCCAGGAATTCGCTGTGCCCGCAGAGTTCCACCAGGCGTTCCAGGACGCCCCGGTTCTCGTTGAGAAGAGCCAAGTAGGCGGAGCGAAGCCCAACGGCTTCCAGGATCGCAACGACGCGCTCGAGCACGGTCTCCGGTTCCCGGTGACGACCGCACTCGCGCAATACCTGAGGCACCAGCAGGTCCAGTCTCTGGCGACCCTTCTGCTCGAGCCGGGTGACGAAGCTGGCACCGCGGAATCCCTGCAGCGTCTTTGCTGCACGGCTCGGGTCCCTGTAACCCAGTTCCTCCAGGGTCTCGATCACGCGGGCAGGATCCACGTCCTTTAGCCAGATGACCTCGCCTCGCTCTATGGAGGATTCTTCCGATTCCTCCCGGCCCCCGTCCAGCTGGACACCGAAGTGGCGATGCACGCGTTCCCGGTGGCCCGCGAGGGCCTCTCCGCAGGCATCCCAGCCGTCGAATCCCAGGGAGAACGCGAGGCGCTGCCTGTCCTGTTCCGCCTCGGGGATTCTGTGTACCTGCCGGTCCTGCCACTGCTGGAGGCGATTCTCGACGGTTCTGAGAAAACGATAGGAGTCCTCAAGTTCCCGCACGGTTTCCTCTTGCAGCAAACGGTTGCCGCTCAGTCTCGGCAGGACCTCCAGCAACGAGGTGGATCGCAGCTCGCGACTGGAGCCGCCCCGAAGAATTTGCAGGGACTGAACGATAAATTCGATCTCCCGGATGCCTCCCCGCCCCCGCTTGATGTCGTCCCGGAGAAAATCCGCCGCGGTCTCGACTTCGATCAGGTGCTTCATCTCGCGCAGGGATTCGAATACGCCGTAGTCCAGATACCTGCGATAGACGAAGGGGCGCAACAGATCCCGGTAGAGGCCGATCCCCGGCCGGTATCCGGTCAGCGGCCTGGCCTTGACGTAGGCGTAGCGTTCCCAGGCCCGCCCGTGCTGCTGGAGATAATCCTCCAGCGCAGCCAGGCTCACGGCGAGCGGACCGCTGTCGCCGAACGGCCGCAGGCGCATGTCGACACGGAAAACCAGGCCGTCCTCGGTGACCTCGTCCAGCATCCGGATCACCCGCTGTCCCTGGCGAATGAAATACTGGTCGTAACTGATCGGCCGGCGACCGCTGGTTTCGCCCCCGGTCTCGAAAAGGAAAACCAGATCCACGTCGGAGGAAAAATTGAGCTCCCCACCGCCGAGCTTGCCCATGGCCAGCACCAGAAGTTCCAGGGGTTCCCCGCGGGAATTGACGGGCCGCCCATGGACCTCCGACAGCCGTTCACTGCTCAATCGCACGGCCTCGGTGATGGCCGCCTCGGCGACTTCGCTGACGTGGCCAAGAGTTTCAGTCAGGGGAGCCCATCCGGCCAGATCCCGCCACGCCGCCTTGACCATCTCGCGGCGCCGGAATTGCCTCATGATCCGCATGCACGCCGCCTCGTCCCTGGTGTCCGAGAGGGCTGCGACCAGCCGCTCGACGCAGGCCCCGCTTTCCCAGGGAT
The DNA here is from genome assembly GCA_050116375.1 of Gammaproteobacteria bacterium. GTDB lineage: Bacteria > Pseudomonadota > Gammaproteobacteria > Steroidobacterales > XN24 > JAHEFR01. The sequence continues at coordinate 2,025 of JASFOT010000226.1, forward strand.
GCTCGATACCCTGTTCCCCCAGCAGGAAGTCGATGTCCTCCGGATGACTCCCGAGCGATCCCGAAACGAATTCGCTGGCCGCCCAGACGCCGGGCAGCGAACTGGCAACGTCAGCCCGGCCTTCCAGAGCTCTGGCGCCCTGTGGGTTCGTTTCGCGGAAATGCCGCCAGGATGCCGCAACGCTCGAGGCGAGCCGGTCGGGAAGTTGCTCGATCGCGAAATCGACGTTTGGCGGACGATCGTCTGTCATTTTGACCACCGGGATCTCCCGCCGGCTGCGGCGGGAGCGGCCGCCGAACAGTAACACGGGTCCGATGCTGCCGGCGACACGGAGAGACGGTGCAAAAAAGAAGCCCCGCGGGTGCGGGGCTTCCGATAGGCCGTTTGGCCGGATGCAGAAGAGTCAGTCCTCTTACATCATGCCGCCCATGTCGGGCATGCCGCCCCCGGCCATCTCCTTCTCTTCCCTGGGCACCTCCGCCACCATGGCTTCGGTGGTGAGCAGCAGCCCGGCGACGGAAGTCGCGTTCTGAAGAGCCAGCCGGGTGACCTTCGTGGGATCAAGAATTCCCATCTCAAGCATGTCGCCGTACTCGCCAGATGCCGCGTTGTAGCCGAAGTTGCCTTCGCCCTCGCGAACCTTGTTGAGCACAACGGCGGCATCCTCGCCGGCGTTGGCCACGATCTGCCTCAGCGGTTCCTCCGCCGCCCGGCGCAGGATGCTGATGCCCATGTCCTGATCGTGGTTGGAGCCCTTGAGATCGGCCAGTCCGTCAAGAGCCCGGAGCAGCGCCACGCCACCACCGGGAACGACGCCCTCTTCCACCGCTGCGCGGGTCGCGTGGAGCGCATCCTCGACTCGGGCCTTCTTCTCCTTCATCTCGATCTCGGTAGCCGCACCGACCTTGATGACGGCCACGCCGCCTGACAGCTTGGCAACCCGCTCCTGCAGCTTCTCGCGATCATAGTCGGAGGTAGCGTCTTCGATCTGCTTGCGGATCTGCTCGACCCGGGACTTGATCTCATCGCTCTTTCCGGCGCCGTCGATGATTGTCGTGTTCTCCTTGGTGACCTGGATCTTCTTCGCGCTGCCCAGGTCCTCCAGGCCGGCCTTCTCCAGGCTCAGGCCGACTTCCTCGGAGATCACCGTGCCGCCGGTCAGGGTGGCAATGTCCTGCAGCATCGCCTTGCGACGATCACCAAAGCCGGGAGCCTTCACAGCGGCAACCTTGACGATACCGCGGATGGTGTTCACCACCAGCGTCGCGAGCGCCTCGCCTTCCACGTCCTCGGCGACGATCAGCAGGGGCTTGCCGGATTTCGCAACCGCTTCCAGGAGGGGAAGCAGATCGCGGATATTCGAGACTTTCTTGTCGTGGAGCAGGATGAAAGGATCTTCCAGCTCCGCCGACTGACTCTCGGCGTTGTTGATGAAGTAGGGCGACAGATAGCCGCGGTCGAACTGCATGCCCTCGACCACGTCAAGCTCGTTCTCCAGCGAGGTGCCTTCCTCGACCGTGATCACGCCTTCCTTGCCCACCTTGCTCATGGCCTCGGCGATGATGTTGCCGATGCTCTCATCGGCGTTCGCCGAAATGGTGCCGACCTGGGCGATGGCCTTGTCGTCCTCGCAGGGCTTTGACAGGTCGCGAAGGTTATCCACCAGGCTTACGGAGGCCTTGTCGACACCGCGCTTGAGATCCATGGGGTTCATGCCGGCGGCAACCGCCTTGAGGCCTTCGCGGAGGATGGCCTGGGCCAGAACGGTAGCGGTTGTCGTGCCGTCACCGGCCTCGTCGGAGGTGTGGGAAGCGACTTCCTTCACCATCTGGGCACCCATGTTCTCGAACTTGTCGGCAAGCTCGATCTCCTTGGCGACGGAAACACCGTCCTTGGTGATCGTCGGGGCGCCGAAGCTCTTGTCGAGCACGGCGTTGCGGCCCTTGGGGCCGAGAGTGACCTTGACGGCGTCCGCCAGGACGTTAACGCCCTTCATCATTTTGTGGCGAGCGTCGTCGCTGAACTTTACTTCTTTCGCAGCCATTGACTAATACCTCTTTGGCAAATCTGTACGGGAATTTCTTACCGAGAGGCTTCAGCCCTCGATCACAGCCATTACGTCGTCTTCGCGCATGACCAGGAGATCTTCCCCTTCCACCTTGACCTCGGTGCCGCTGTACTTGCCAAACAGCACCTTGTCACCGGCCTTGAGATCCAGGGGACGAACGTCGCCGTTCTCCAGGATCTTGCCCTTGCCAACGGCCATCACCTCGCCCTTGATGGGCTTTTCGGTGGCGGTGTCAGGTATAACAATTCCGCCGGGGGAGGTGCGCTCCTCCTCCATGCGCTTGATCACGACACGATCGTGAAGCGGACGAATCTTCATGGATTTGTCTCCTTGGAATTCGCTTTGTTGTGGATTGTGAATCCAGTTGCAACAAGGGCGAGCCGTTAGCACTCACCCCTAGGGAGTGCTAATAATATGGGCGGTTTTGACTGAGTCAAGGGTCCTCCGTGAATTTTTTTTGACTCCGGTGCCCACGTCGTTATGCTTGGTGCCCCCGGATCACACCGACGCGCCAGAGAACGATTAAC
>JASFOT010000227.1:0-4611 GCA_050116375.1 Gammaproteobacteria bacterium
GGAGGAAAACATGAGTGACCCGGTCAACCTGGATTTCTCGGGCAAAGTCGCTCTCATCACCGGCGCCAGCCGCGGAATCGGCGAGGCGACGGCGCGCCTGCTTGCCTCCCGGGGCGCACATGTCATCGTGTCCAGCCGGAAGACCGACGCTGTCGCAAAAGTCGCCGGTGACATCCGCGACGGGGGCGGAAAGGCGACGGGTCTCGCGTGCCACGTGGGCGACCCGGAATCCGTGGAGGCCGTCTTCGGCCGAATCGCCTCGGAGTTTGGCCGGCTGGACATACTGGTTAACAATGCCGCCACCAATCCGCACTTCGGCCATATCGTGGACACCCCGCTGGAGATGGTGGACAAGACGATCCAGGTCAATATTCGCGGCTACTTCCAGATGTCGCAGAAGGCGGCGATCATGATGCGGGAGACCGGCGGCGGCGCGATCGTCAACACCTCATCCGTCAACGGCGACCGGCCAGCGCCCTTCCAGGGGATTTACTCGATCACGAAGGCGGCCGTCATCAGCATGACCCGGGCCTTCGCCAAGGAATGCGCGGACTGGAAAATTCGGGTCAACGCGGTATTGCCCGGCCTGACGGACACGAAGTTTGCGGCCGCCCTCACCAGCAACGAGAGGATGCTGAACATGATACTGCCCCTGATTCCGATGGGCCGGGTTGCGGAGCCCGGGGAGATCGCGCCGGCAATCGCTTTCCTGGCCTCGGACGCGGCCTCCTATATCACGGGCGCGTGCCTGCCGGTGGACGGCGGCTTCCTCGCCTGAGGGGTTTTTCGCTCATGAGTCTTGATGCCATCGAACCCTACGTCACCCTGGGATTCAGTGAAGATCACGGAGGGCCCGACAGCGTTTCCATTCGCGTCCCCCTGGCCGGTAACCGGAACGACAAGGGCACGCTTTTCGGCGGCAGCATGTATTCCGGCATGCTGCTGGCAGGCTGGCGGCTCTGCGGACTTCACGCCGCAGAAAACGGCAATTCGGGAGATATCTACGTGAAAGATTCCGCGGTGCAGTTTCTCCGACCCATCCTGTCCGACATGACAGCAGTGGCCACGCTCGCCGAACCGCCAAGGACGACCGCCAGGGGCAACGTGGCATACGAAATCCAGATCGAGGCCCTGGATACCGGCGGCAAATTATGCGGCCGGGCCACCGCGTCATTCAGGCTGCTGCCCAGGGTCGGCTGAGTCCGGGCGTAGGGGAATCAGCGCATTGTCAGGCCAGCAGATTGTTCCGGCCCCGTGGCAACTGTCCGGCAACGGGCTGATCGTGGTCTGGTGGGCGGACCGGCGTGATCGGAATCTTCATCGATTCACTCCGCCTGAGCTGCGGGAACACGCCGTTTCCAGCCCTTCCCTGATGATGTTTGTGGATTACCGGAGTTCCGACGCCGGGCCTTACCGGGAGCTGCTGTTCATTCCCGGGCAGTTCCGGGTAAAGGGCCGCAGACGCTGGAGCATCACCCGAATCTATGTCAGCACCACGATCAGCGTACGGAGCGGGCGGGCCAACTGGGGGATTCCCAAGGACCTGGCTGACTTCCAGGTGGAGGGCGAACCCGGAGGGACACAGCGGGTGACGGTCTCCGCGGAAGGCCGATGCGCTGCCAGCCTCGAGTTCGAGCCCGTCGGACCCCGGTTCCCGGTCACGGGCAGCCTGTTGCCGGCGCCTCTGAGAACCCTGATCCAGGTCTCAGGCGACCGCCGCTTCGAATTCGCGCCCACCGCCCGCGGCCGGATTCGGGCAGCCCGTCTGCTGCGCGCGGAGAGCGATCCCGCGCTGTTCCCGGCGCCGGGGGGTGGCCGGATACTGGGCGTGTTCTGCGTCCCCGAATTCCGGATGGAGTTCCCGCGAGCCCGGATCAGCTCTCCCGAAGAGCACGTCTGAGGATCTTGCCCACGTTCGTCTTCGGCAGTTCGTCCCGGAACTCCACCTCCCTGGGAACCTTGTAACCGGTGAGATGCTCCCGGCAGTAGGCGACGATGTCTTCGGCTGTCGCCGTTTTCCCTGGCTTCGGAACCACGAAAATCTTCACGCGTTCTCCCGATCTCTCGTCGGGAATGCCGATGCAGGCGGCCTCCAGCACGCCGGGGTGCCGGGTGACGACGTCCTCCACCTCGCAGGGGTAGACGTTGAATCCGGACACCAGAATCATGTCCTTGGCACGGTCGACGATGCGAACGTAGCCCTTCTCGTCCACGGTGGCGATATCGCCGGTCCTGAGGAAGCCGTCAGGGTAAAAGACCTCTGCGGTGGCATCTTCCCGTCCCCAGTAGCCTTTCATGACCTGCGGCCCGCGCACGCAAAGCTCTCCGGATTCCCCGATTGGCACTTCCTGGCCGGACTCGTCGCGAATCGAGATTTCCGTGGAGGGCACAGGAACACCCACGGACCCGGTGTAGACCTCTTTCTGACTTTTCAGGTTGAAGCAGACGACGGGGGAGCATTCCGTCAGTCCGTAGCCTTCCTGGAGCAGCTGTCCGGTCAGCTCGTGCCACCGCGTGGCGACGGCACTCTGAATGGCCATGCCGCCACCGCCCGCCAGCTTCAGGTGAGAGAAATCCAGACGCGAGAAGCCCGGCTCGTGGAGAAGGGAGTTGTAAAGCGTGTTGACGCCGAAAAATGCCGTGAAGTCCCATCGGGACAGTTCCTTGATAAAACCCTGGAGGTCCCTGGGATTGGTGATCAGCACGTTGTGCCCCCCGATCCGCACGAAGCACATGCAGTTCACCACCAGCGCATAGATATGGTAGAGAGGCAGCGCCGTGATCACGATCTCCTCGCCCTGACGGATGTAGGGATCGATCAGAGCCGCCATCTGCAGGACATTGGCGTACACGCTCCCTTGCGTGAGCATCGCGCCCTTGGAGGGCCCCGTCGTTCCGCCCGTGTACTGCAGAAAGGCAACATCCTCGTGTCGAGGATGAAACGGCGACAGCTCCATCCCGCCGCCTGCCTGTAGCACGTCCGCGAGCCGCTGGTGGCCCGGCAGACTGTAGGGCGGGACCAGCTTTTTGAGCCGGCGCACAACGAAATTGACCACCATCGAACGCGGACCGCCGAGAAGATCACCCATGCCGGTGACGATCACGCGCTTCACGGGTGTTTCCCTTATGACCTTCTCCAGCGTGGCGGCGAAGTTTTCGAGAACTACGATGGCCTCGGCCTGGGAATCCTTGAGCTGGTGCTCCAGCTCCCGGGGGGTGTATAGAGGATTGACGTTGACCACCACCATTCCGGCACGCAGAGCACCGAAAAGCGCCACGGGATACTGGAGAACGTTGGGCAGCATGATGGCCACGCGGGCGCCGGGCGCCAGCCCGGACTCCTTCTGCAACCAGGCGCCGAAGGCGGCGGACATCTCGTCTATCTGCCCGTAGCTCAGCGTCCGGCCCATGCAGCTGAACGACGGACGATCACGATACGACCTGAAGCTGTGCTCCAGCATCGTGACCAGGTTTTCGTCCGGATTGATGGGGATCTCCGCCGGGACATCCGGCGGATAGTTCTCAAGCCAGATCTTCTCCAAATTTCTCTCCGAGAATGCAGCCTGACCCAGTTGCAGGTTCGGGCCAATGTAGCACAGGCCGTTCTGGCTGCAGGTCTGTCAGGGATTGGCGAAAAAGGGCGCCGGCCCCGCATGACCCGGTCGGCATCAACCCTGATACCGGCCCTCGACGGCAGCGGCTGACCGGCCGGCTCCGGGGCGGGATCAGGAAGTCTCCAGCGCCTGATCAATCGTGTGCAGCAGAGCCGCCGTGTGTGCCCGGGTGCCCGGATCACCGGCTGTCTTGGCCGCCAGGCGCCGACGCAGGTCCTGGAGGATATACAGGGCCATAGCCCGGCTTGGCTGGTCATACCCCCCGGCATTATCCGGCGCCATCATCGCCACCAGACGACCCACGTACTCCGACTGCAGATTCTGGCGGAACCCGTTCACCTTCCCCGACATGTCCGCATCGAACACGGCCGCCGTCAGGTCCGTCATCATGTCCGTTACCGGATACTCGTTGCCGTACAGCGTCGTGTCCGTCATCCGTCGCAGCACTACCGGGTGCAGCAAGTGGTCCAGAACGCCCTTCTGGATACTGAGCGCCAGTTCGTGGATCTTGGGATCCTCGGTCGTGCCGTAGAAATCGAAATCCCGGCGCTGCTGCTGCAGGTGCCGCAATAGCTCCGGCGAGTCCTGGAAAGCTTCCGGCGCCAGGACCCGGCGCGCCAGGAACGCCATTGCCCTCGCCTGCTGCTCGCGCGAAACGGGCCGGAACGGTTCGGTGCCGCCCGGCTGATCCTGGAATGCCCTGTCGATGAGGACGCCTCCGACGTAACGGGATACCGCCCGGGCCTGGGCGTTGATCTCGATGGCCGTCAGACGATAGGCGTTCGCCAGCTCCGCGTAAGACTTCCCCGGCTGCCGATACTTCTCCAGCAGGCCGGTCCGGGCCTCGTCGAGCACTCCCATTCGATCGTCTGCATAGCGTATGGCGTCGGAACTGCCGTCAAAGATCATGATCGTGGGATCGATACCGGCACCCGGCGCCCGCATGTCGTCGGCATCGTTGCCGAACAACAACTGGGGCTCTGTGGAACGCGCCAGA
>JASFOT010000228.1:0-4610 GCA_050116375.1 Gammaproteobacteria bacterium
GGCATCGTTACGAATTCAATAATGCCTACCGGGACATCCTGGAGCAGGCTGGACTGGTGTTTTCCGGCTGGTCGTTGGATGATCTCGCCGAGATGATCGAGCTGCCCACCCACCCGTGGTTCCTGGCCTGCCAGTTCCACCCGGAGTTCACCTCAAATCCGCGAGACGGTCATCCTCTTTTCACCGGATTCATAAAGGCAGCCAGGGCGCACGCGGAGCAGCAGCTGCCGGAGGCGGCACGCGCATGAAAATCGCCGAATTCGAGGTCGGCCTGGACAAGCCGTTCTTTCTCATCGCCGGACCCTGCGTCATCGAGAGCCGGGAACTGGCATTCGAAACCGCCGGGCAGCTCAAGGAGCTCACCGGCAAACTCGGCATCCCCTTCGTCTACAAGTCCTCCTTCGACAAGGCGAATCGGTCTTCCATCGAGAGTTACCGCGGTCCGGGCACGGAAGAGGGGCTCGCTATCCTCGCGGATGTGCGCAAGGAAGTGGGCGTGCCGGTGCTCACCGATGTCCACGAGGACACCGCGTTCGACGAGGTGGCTTCCGTGGTGGATGTGCTGCAGACCCCGGCCTTTCTCTGCCGGCAGACCAATTTTATTCTCAAGGTAGCGCGGCAGAATCTGCCGGTGAATATCAAGAAGGGCCAGTTCCTCTCGCCCTGGGAAATGGGCAACGTCGTAGACAAGGCCCGGTCCACGGGGAACGATCGCATCCTGGTATGCGAGCGCGGTTTCAGTTTCGGTTACAACAACCTGGTCTCCGACATGCGTTCCCTGGCGGTGATGCGATCCACCGGGGCGCCGGTGGTATTCGACGCCACCCACTCGGTCCAGCTGCCGGGTGGCAAGGGATCGGCATCGGGGGGGCAGAGAGAATTCGTTCCGGTGCTGGCGCGTGCCGCCGTCGCCGCCGGCATTTCGGGGCTCTTCATGGAGACGCACCCGGATCCGGCCAAAGCCCTCAGCGACGGTCCCAATGCCTGGCCGCTCGACAGGGTCGAGTCCCTGCTGGCGACCCTCATGGAGATAGATCAGACGGTCAAGTCCCGGCCATTCGAAGAAAGCGTACTGGAGTCCTGAGCTCGCGGCACGGGTGCGACTCCCGTCCTCCGCGGATGCCGGCGGCGTCCAGCAGAACAATCAATCAGGAGATCATTGAGATGCCGAAAATCGCCGAGATTCGCGCTCGAGAGATTATCGACTCGCGGGGTAACCCGACGGTGGAAGCCGACGTCATTCTGGAAGACGGATATTTTGGCCGCGCCGGCGTGCCCTCCGGCGCGTCCACCGGAACCCGCGAGGCGGTGGAACTGCGGGACGGTGATGCGGAACGATACGGGGGTAAGGGCGTCCGCCGAGCGGTCGGCAATGTCAATGGCGAGATCCGCGAGGCGGTGCTCGGTATGGACGCCGAGGACCAGCAGTCGCTGGACCAGCGAATGATCGAGCTCGACGGCACCGATAACAAGGGCCGGCTGGGCGCGAACGCCATCCTCGCCGTCTCGCTGGCCAACGCCAAGGCGGCGGCAGCGTCCTCTGGACAGTCCCTGTTCCGTTACCTGGGGGGCGACGGTGATTTCCAGATGCCGGTTCCCATGATGAACATCATCAATGGGGGTGAACATGCAGACAATTCGGTCGATATCCAGGAATTCATGATTCTTCCGGTGGGGGCCCCCAGTTTCTCCGAGGCGCTGCGCTACGGCGCGGAAATCTTTCACTCGCTGAAAAAGGTGCTGCAGGACCGGGGGCTGTCCACCGCCGTCGGAGACGAGGGCGGATTCGCGCCGGATTTGCCGTCGAACGAGGCTGCCTTCGAGACTATCCTCGAGGCCGTGGACCGGGCCGGGTACCGGATCGGCGAGCAGATCCTGCTGGGAATGGACGTGGCCAGCTCCGAATTCTACGCTGACGGCCAGTACAACCTGGCCTCTGAGCATCGTCAGTTCGATTCCGCGGGCTTCTGCGAGTATCTGGAAGGTCTGGTGTCGCGTTACCCCATCATTTCCATCGAAGACGGCATGGCCGAAGGCGACTGGGACGGTTGGCGGATGCTGAGCGAACGCCTGCGGCATCAGGTCCAGCTGGTGGGCGACGATCTCTTCGTGACCAACACGCGGATCCTGTCCGAGGGTATCGAGCAGCGGATCGGCAACTCGATCCTGATCAAGGTCAATCAGATCGGCACCCTCACGGAGACCCTCGGGGCCATCCGGATGGCGACCGATGCGGGCTACAGTTCGGTGGTGTCGCACCGGTCGGGGGAGACCGAGGATGCGACCATCGCCGACATCGCGGTGGGCACCTCCGCCACCCAGATCAAAACCGGCTCGATGTCACGTTCGGATCGAATCGCCAAGTACAACCAGCTCCTCAGGATCGAGGAGGAGCTGGGCGAGAACGCGCGGTATCCCGGGCGTGATGCGTTTCCCGTCAACGCCTGATCCGGTGACGCGGAGGCGGGATACGGAGCGGAACCGGTCACAGCGGTCGTGATGCGGCCGCTGTTGTTCTTTCTGACCCTCCTGCTGCTGATGCTGCAGTACCGGCTGTGGATCTCGGAGGATGGCTGGCGCGAGGTGTGGGGCCTCCGCGAAGCCATCCAGATTCAGACCGAGGAAAACCAGCGTCTGCGCGAGCGCAATGCGCGTCTGGAAGCGGAGGTGGGGGATCTCAAGGAGGGACTGGAGGCTGCCGAGGAAATCGCCCGGACGGATCTCGGCATGATCGGTCCGGACGAGACCCTCTACCAGATCGCCGCCCCGGATCAGGATTCCGGTGAGGAGGGGCGTTGATGGATCGTGAGGATCCGCTGTGGGCGATCATTCCGGCGGCCGGTTACGGGGCCCGATTCGGGGGTGAAACGCCGAAGCAGTATCTGCCGCTTTCGGGTCGCACGGTCATCGAATGGGCTATCAGCCCTTTTCTGCGCCGACCCGGAATTGCGGGGATCGCTGTCGTGCTGGCGCCGGGCGACGAGCGGTGGGGCGAACTTGCGCCGGCGACGGACCGGGTCTTCGCCGTGACAGGCGGCGACGAGCGCGCCCGGTCCGTGCTCAACGGGCTGCTGGCCTTGAGGCGTCGGGCCGGCCCGCGCGACTGGGTGTTGGTCCACGACGCGGCCCGGCCGTGTCTCACCGACGAAGACCTTCAGCGCCTTATCGAGACCGTGCGCCAGGACGAGGTGGGCGGCCTGTTGGCCGTACCCGCGCGGGACACGCTGAAAAGGTCGGAGGGAGAACGAGTCCGGGAGACAATCGACAGACGGGTGATCTGGCAGGCGCTGACGCCTCAGATGTTCCGTCTCGGTCCGCTGATCGATGCCCTGGAGGCAGCCAGGGCGTCCGGCGCCGCCGTGACGGACGAGTCCTCTGCCATGGAACTGGCCGGCGCCAGACCCAGGCTGGTCGCGGGCCGTGGCGACAACATCAAGGTGACGCGACCGGAGGACCTGCCGCTGGCCGAATTCATTCTGGGACAGACGGGGCTGACCTGATGCGTATCGGCAATGGATTCGACGTTCACGCCTTCGATGAGGGCGATTTCATTACCCTGGGTGGCGTGCGGATTCCTTATCACCGGGGACTTCGGGCCCACTCCGACGGCGACGTGGTTCTCCACGCCTTGTGCGATGCCCTGCTGGGGGCTATCGGCGAAGGCGACATCGGGGTCCATTTCCCGGATTCCGACCCCCGGTGGAGCGGCGCCGACAGCCGCATGTTTCTCCGACACGTTACCGGCATGGTCCACGGCCGGGGTTTTGACGTGGCCAACGCGGATCTGACCGTGGTGGCCCAGTCTCCGCGGCTGAGGCCGTTCATGGACGAGATGAGGGCCAATGTGGCCGCCGATCTGCAGGTGGACCGAAGCCAGGTGAACCTCAAGGCGACTACCACCGAAGGGCTGGGTTTCGCGGGGAGATCCGAAGGCGTCGCCGCCTTCGCGGTGGTGTTGTTACTGGCCCGGTGAAGCAGATCCATTCCTCGGACGCCACGGCCCGGTCCGTTCCCGGGGAGTGCCCGCGGGCTCACGGTGCGCCGGTCTGCATCGGCCGCATACGGGTCCGTCCGGAGGACTTTCAGGTCGAGGAGATTCTCGGCTTCGAGCCGGACGGGAGCGGTGCCCACACCCTGGTGTCCGTTCGCAAGACGGGCGCGAACACGGACTGGGCGGCGCGTCGCCTGGCCCGGTCAGCCGGCGTTTCCGTCCGGGATGTGGGCTTTGCCGGACTGAAAGACCGGCACGCGGTCACGACTCAGTGGTTCAGCATCCCCGGCACGCCGGATCTGGACCTGGACGGGCTGGGCGCAGACGGTTTGGAGGTGATCCGGCGGGTTCCTCATGGCCGCAAGCTGCGTCGGGGATGCCACGCGGGCAACCGATTTCGCATCCGGATCAGGGACGGCCACGGTCCCGAGCGGGAAATCGAGGGCCGGCTTCGAGTGATTTCCGCACGGGGCGTTCCAAATTACTTCGGACCCCAGCGCTTTGGACGGGATGGCGGTAATCTCCGGCTGGCCAGCATTCTTGCCTCGGGGCGCAAGCTGAACAGGCGGGAACGCGGGTTTGCCCTGTCCGCGGCGCGATCGGCCATTTTCAATGCGGT
>JASFOT010000229.1:0-4570 GCA_050116375.1 Gammaproteobacteria bacterium
CCGGCCTGTTCGGCCATCAGGGCCGCGTAAACCGGATCAGGGTAACGGGTGCCCCTTGCCTGACGGATGGTGGCTACATGGTCTATGTTGACGCCGAGGCAGATCCTTTCCTTCATGGGTTCTCCGAGTTCTCGAGGGAGACAGGTCTCTACGACAGCTTATTTTGCCAGAAGCGATGATCCGGAAGCCCGGGAACGCAGCGCGTTGAGGAACTGCCTTGTTTTCAGGGGGCGTCCGCCCAGGTAATGGTCCAGCGCGGCAGTGAGGAGCAGTCTCGCCTCCCGCAGTTCCGTCGCATCGTCGAGACAACCTGTGTGGATGGCGCGTAACGCTCTCCCGGAGATCCTCAGCGCTGACCCGGCGTTGCCTTCCGCCCTTCGGGGCCCTTCCTCGAGCCGGTATTGATAGGCGCAGTCTGCCCGGACTTCCGCCCCTTCCACGTCACGATCGAGCAGGAGGCCGTAACCCAGGCTATCCAGCAAATCACGCTCGAAAAGACGCAGCGTCTTCGCTTCCCCGGCGTCCTGCGCCAACCGATATACCGTCGATTCATAGGTCGCGAAGATGTCCGGATGGGGATCCTGCCGGAGGGTAAGACGCAGAACAAGCTCGTTCACGTAGAACATGCTCAACAATCGCCGACCGGTGGCCTCCAGGCCCCGTCCGCGCGGTTCGGCGCCGGCAAGAGTGACCAGCTCTCCCTTTCCCGCCCACGAGACATGCAGCGGCTGGAAAAGCTCGAGAGGCGTCCTGCGCCTGGCCCGGCGACTGCCCCGCGCGACTGCCCCGACCCGGCCATGATTCGGGGTGAAGAGATCCACGATCTCGCTTGTGTCCCGATAGGGCCTGCGATGGAGCACCCAGGCAGGCTCCAGGTTGACCCGCCCGGCTCCGCTCACGGGAGCTCCATCCCCAGATCCTGCAGAGCCCGGTCGCTGTCCGACCACTTCCTGCGAACACGAACCCATAGTTCAAGATGAACCTTGCGGTGGTAGCGCTCCTCGAGTTCGAGACGGGCCGCCTGACCGCAGGCTTTCAGCTGGGCTCCCCCCTTTCCGATCACGATGCCCTTCTGGCTCGGCCGCTCCACCCATATGGCTGCGCCGACCCGCAGCAACCGCGGAGACATCTCAAGTCGTTCGATGTCCACCGCGAGGCCGTAGGGAATTTCTTCCCGCAGGCGCAGCATGAGCTTTTCGCGAATGACCTCACCGACCCTGAAGCGGTCGTCACGATCGCTGCGCATGGCTTCCGGGAAGTAAGGGGGGCCTTCCGGGAGATAGTTGCGTACCGCCGTCCGCAGGTTCTCGACGTTGGTACCCCGGGTAGCGGAAACCGGGATGATCTCCTCGAACCGGGCCCGTTTTGCAAGAGACTCCAGATAGGGCAACAGTTGCTCCTTGGGCCTGACCATGTCTGTCTTGTTAACCGCCGCGATCAGGGGTGCCCCCCCTTCATTGCACAGGTCCAGGACGTGCTGATCCCCGTCCGTCCAGCGCAGGGATTCGACCACCAGGATGACGACATCGGCGTCGGCCAGTGAACTGATGGCCGCTCTGTTCATCGCCCGGTTGATGGCCTTGCCGCCAGATTTATGGAGACCCGGGGTATCGACAAAAACGATCTGAAAGCCGTCGCGACTGTCGATCCCGAGAATACGGTGACGTGTGGTCTGGGGTTTCGGCGTGACTATGCTGACCTTTTCTCCCATCAGGGCGTTAAGGAGCGTGGACTTTCCCACGTTCGGCCGACCGACCAACGCGGCGTAACCGCACCGAAACGCACCGTTCTCCGGACTGTCAGCCATTCTGTATCCGCTCGATCATGGCCTTCGCGGCCCGCTGTTCCGCCTGCCTTCGACTCCTGCCCCCTGCCGTCGTTCGAAAACCCAGCGCTTCCACGCGACAGGCCACCTCGAAATGCCGTTTGTGGGCCTCTCCGGAAACCGACTCGGTCGCGTATTCCGGCAGGTCCAAACCCCGGGACTGGAGGATTTCCTGCAGCCGTGTCTTTGAATCCTTGAGTTCAGCGTCGGCCGGCAGAGACTGAAGTCGATCCGCATAGAGTCGTTCGATCACGGATCGGACCGCGCCAAGTCCTGAATCGAGATAAATGGCGCCGAGAACAGCTTCGACGCCGTTAGCGAGGATCGAAGCCCTGCGGAAACCTCCGCTTTTCAGCTCTCCCGCGCCCAGCCGCAGCCAGTCTCCCAAACCGATTTCAGCGCCGATCTCCGCCAGCGTCTCCCGCCTGACCAGATTGGCGCGCAGGCGGGTCAGGTATCCCTCCTCGGCATCCGGCACGCGGAGGAACAGGGTCTCGGCGATGATCATGCCGAGTACGGCATCTCCCAGGAATTCCAGGCGTTCGTTGTGTGGCCCGCCGGCGCTGCGATGAGTCAGCGCCTGGCTTAGCCGCTCATTGTCGCGGAAGCGGTAGTCGAGGGTTTTTTCGATCCAGCCTGCAGCGGACGTCAACGCTGTATGTCTACGCTGGTGTCGAATTCCGCCACCAGATAGAGATTTCCGATGTAGTAAACCCGGGCTTCGTATTCGGCCTGCACACGATAGCTTCTCGGCTCCCGGGTGATCTTAAGCTCCTTCCAGCTGATCCGGCGCACGTCTTCGATATCGAAACGTCTCTCCAGAGACCTGTTGATATCCGTGATGGTCGGATTCTTTCCGTCAAACTCCGTTTTGACCTTTGACAGAGTGGACTGGACCTTGCCGTACTCCAGGTAAACCGGGATCAGCTTGATGGTTGCCAGCGCAAAGAGGCCCAGGAAAACGGCCATGATCAGGAAGCCGATCAGTGTTACGCCTTTTTCGTGTCTCATCATCGAATTAACTCCTTTCGCCGGCAGAATCTAGGTGATCTTGTCACCAATCCTGCCCCAATCCGGGCCTGAATTCGACCAGTTCCAGTTCATCCAGACCCTGACCGCCTTGCCCACCAGGTTCGACTCGGGGATGAATCCGACGCCATCGTACCTGCTGTCGCGGCTGTTGTCTCGATTGTCCCCCATGAGGAAATAATGGTCCTCGGGCACCTGGAATATACCCTCGCGGCCGAAACGGCCGGGGAATATGAGTATTTCGTGATCCACATCGCCGAGTCGTTCGTAAGCGACGTGGGCACCGTGAAGGCTTTCCGCATCGTAGAGTCCGTTGATGTCCAGCTCGACGGAGTCTCCGTTGATAAAAAGCCGCTTGTCCCGATACTCGACGGTGTCGCCCGGCAGTCCCACCACTCGCTTGATGTAGTTGGTCTTCGGATCGGCGGGCAGACGGAATACCACTACGTCTCCCCGCTCCGGCTCACTGGTCTCCAGCACCTTGGTTCGGGTCACGGGCAGTCGCAGCCCGTAGGCGTATTTGTTCACGAAAATGAAATCCCCGACCAGCAGCGTCGGCATCATGGAACTCGATGGAATCCGGAAAGGCTCGAAGAGAAACGAGCGAACCAGCAGAACGAGCACAATGATGGGAAAAAACGAACGGGAATATTCGACAAGGGTGGGCTCTTTGGTCACGCCCTCCGTCTGCCGTCGCCGCTTGAGCACCAGGCTGTCCATCAGCCAGATGAGGCCGGTCAGCACGCCCGCCACCACCAGGGCAACCTCGAAATCAAACACTAGTCAAATCCTTGCATTGGCCGCGATGCTCCCGCGCTCCGGACAATTCCCGTTGGCGGGCGGCGCCGCAGTATTGGCTATTTCTTTTCCACCTGCAACACCGCCAGGAAGGCTTCCTGCGGGATCTCGACGGATCCGAGCTGTTTCATTCGTTTCTTACCCGCCTTCTGTTTCTCCAGCAGTTTCCGCTTCCGGCTGACGTCGCCACCGTAACATTTAGCCGTCACGTTCTTGCGCAGCGCCTTGACGGTGCTGCGGGCGATCACCTGGTTGCCGATGGCGGCCTGAATCGCCACGTCGAACATCTGTCGGGGCACCAGCTCCCGCATCTTTTCGACCAGCTCCCGGCCACGACGATAGGCGCTCTCCCGGTGAATAATCAGCGACAGGGCGTCCACCCGCTCACCGTTAATCAGGATATCCAGCTTGGCAAGGGGCGCAGCCTGGTAACGCTCGTGGTGGTAATCAAAGGACGCGAATCCCCGGCTGACCGACTTCAGCCGATCAAAGAAGTCGAGCACCACCTCGGACAGCGGCAGTTCGTAAACCAGGGAAACCTGACGGCCCATGTACTGCATCTTGACCTGGACTCCACGCTTCTCCACGCAGAGCTTGATCACGCCGCCGATATGTTCCTGCGGCACGAGTATGCTGGCACAGATGATGGGTTCACGAATCTCTTCCAGCCTGCCCGATTCCGGCAGATTGGACGGGTTGTCGATCCGCATGATTTGACCGTCCGCGTCCAGCACCTCGTAAACCACGGTGGGCGCGGTCGTGATCAGCTCCAGTCCATACTCGCGCTCGAGTCTCTCCTGGACGATCTCCATATGCAGCATCCCGAGGAATCCGCAGCGGAAACCAAACCCGAGGGCTCCCGAGGTTTCCGGCTCGTAGTGCAGGGCCGAGTCGTTGAGCTTGAGCTTCCGCAGGGCT
>JASFOT010000230.1:0-4565 GCA_050116375.1 Gammaproteobacteria bacterium
CCCTGGAGGCACCCGCCTACTGCGGCGAAACCACCGATATCGACGCCATGGAGCTCTACTACCGGGGACGGATGAAGGTGGGAACCCGGATCACCGAGACCATGGAAGAGGGCATGGAGCTGCTCAGGCAGGCGGTGGAGGCGGATCCCTACTTCGGTCGCGGCTGGGCCCAGCTCGGCAGCGCCCAGCTCGTGCTCTCGGGACGGCTGCGGGACCCGGTGGAAGGCGATCGGGAACGCGCGGGGATGCTCTGGTCGATGATGCAGACGTCGTTCCGGCGCGCCCTGGACATCTGCCCGACGATTGGCGGCGCTTACAAAGTCATGGTTCCGCCTTACGAGGGCATCGACAATAACTCGATTGACCAGGAGATGCAGTTCCGCGACTCCCTGGCCATGGATCCGAACGACGCGGGTCTGCTGCGGCAGTACGCCATCCATCTTATGCAGCACGGCATGAACGAGGAGGCGGTCGAGGCAATGCGGCGGGCCTACGACATCGAGCCACTGCTGCCGATGATCCCGTTTCAGCTGGCCCATACCCTGAATCGACTTGGACGCTGCGACGAGGCGCTGGCGCTGGCGGCGGAGGCCGAGGAATTGGGCGGCCAGCCGAAGGTCGCCATCGAGGCGCCTTGCGCCTGGCGTCACAGGGACAGGGATGCGCTGAATGCGGCCGGTCATCGGTTCATCGAGGTGGGTATGGGTTTCCCGTTCCAGGCGATGGAGATGTCGGTAGAAGAGTTCAACGAAGCGCGGCTCGATGACAACAGCCCGCTACGGCCGGTCATGCGGGAGCGGATGCGGGCGCTCTGGGAGCAGAATCCAAACCCGGACAAGAACATGCACATCTACTGGATCGTCGCCACGGCCACGGACATCGGCGAGCTGGATCTGGTGTTCGACATTCTCGACACCATCGCCAACGAGAACGGTTTCCCCGGCTACACGATCGCCTGGTCGCCGCTGTTCGTCGACAGCGAGGACAGCAGTCGGCTGCGCGCCGACCCGCGCTTCGCCGAGATGCTGAGGAAAACCAGTTATCCGGACTACTGGCGCGAGTATGGCTGGCCCACGGGCTGCGCGCCGGAGGGTGACGGTTTCCGTTGCTTCTGACCTCCGGCGCCGGTAAACCCGGGCACCGAAAACGGCTGCCAAGGGGAAGCGCGTGGGAGATGGCGCCAGTCTTCCCCGGCACGCCTCTACGTGGCTTCCACGCTTCAGGGGCCCGTCAGGCCGGAACCAGGATTTTTTCGAATCCCGGTGAATCCACCGGCGATACTGCCTGCGAAATGCTTTTTAACACCGAGTGCCGCAATGCCTCTGCCCCCAATTGACGGCATTGCGCTCTGTCCCTCGGTGTCTGAGACAGGCCTCTGGCCTAGCCCCCACTGCGGCGGACCTTGTCCGCCGCTTTTTTTTGGATTCCGGTCCCCGCTGACCGGCGCGTCTCAACCCTTTGGCCGAGCTTTAGCGTCGGGCCAGGCGCTCAGGGTTTCAGGGGTTCCGTGAGCTTCAGGGTGAGACACTTGGCCGAGCCGCCGGCTTTCAGGAACTCCGACAGCGATATCTGGGTGACGTAGAAGCCCTTGTCCTCCAGGGCCGGTATCAGGCGTCCGCGGGTGCGGTGCAGAAAGATCCGGTCGCCCACATTGACCGCGTTGCAGGCAAAGTGACCGGCATTGTCGACGCTCACGGCAATTCGTTTTTCCTTGGGCACCCGCCGTTCGATTTCCGCTCGCGATTCCTCGTCGAAAGCCGGCGGGTGATAAAGAAGATACCCGCCCTCCAGGGGGCACATGCAGGTATCGATATGGTAAAAGCGTTCGTCCACCAGCCGGATGGACACGAGCTCCAGATCGAACCAGCTTGCGATGTGGGGATGAGCCTCGATTTCGGTTCGGAAACCGTATCCGGCCCAGAGCCACGGTCCGCCTCTGTCGATGAGGGCATCGCCTGCCCCCTCGAAGCCGATATCTTCAGGCAATTGGTACAGCTCGAAGCCGTTGGCGCCGAACCACCGTTTGTAATAGGGCTCCTCCGGCCGCCTCTCCATGGGCATAAAATGGCTCGCAATGGCGCGATTGCCGTAGACCACTCCCGCGTTGGCGGTGAATACCATGTCCGGCAGCCCGGGCTCGGGATCCATGGTCACCACTTCCGCCACCTGGGAGATGGACCAGCGAAGGATCTCCCACTGGGCACGCGCCCGCTCCCGATCCATCCGGCCGGCATTACCGTCCATCCACGGATTGATCGCGTACCCCACCTCGTAATAGTCGGGGGGGCACATCAGGATCCTGGGGGTATCGGTCATCGGCAAGACTGCCCATCAAGGCCGGCTTTGAACCCGGCGATCCCGGCGAATTCTACTGAATACTATGCGGATAGTCCCTCACCGGAGACCCTCTCGGGCAGGTGCACTTCCGCGAGCATGCATCTGACGCTGCCGCCGGCGCTTCGCTCGATGTCGTGGATTGGCGATGACACGATCCGTCCGTGTCGTCGCAGCCTCGTTGTCTGTGCCGGCGTCAGAGCATCCTCGGCCTGGCGGGACATGGCGATGACCCGGCTGCCGTCCGTCGCTTCCAGCTGCAGACAGTTGCCGAGGAAACTGCGCATCTGACGTCGGTCGATCGATATGACCTCGTGGCCCGTTTCCTCAAGCCTTAGCAAGACGGCCTGACGCTGACCCGCGCCGGTGATGGTCTCGTCGCAGATGACCGCGAACTTCTCACCGAGACTCATCATCACGTTCGTGTGGTAAATCTCCTGCCCGTCCCGATCCAGCGCCTCGAATGCCAGGACCTCGTACTCCATCCGCTGGCTGAAATCGGCCAGCGCCTCCAGGCTGGTGCGCGGGGAAAGCGCAGCGTATGCAATCCGGTTTGGACGGTCGAGAACCAGGCTGCCGGTCCCTTCAAGATAGTGACCGGCTGCCGAATGGCCGCTCAGATCAAGCACTCGCTCGACGCGGTAACCTCGTTCCCCACCCAGGCGTTCGATCACGTCAGGCCGGATTTCGGCGCGGCGGTTGGGGGCCATCATCGGGTAGATCACGACGGTACCGTCGGAATGGAAGCTGACCCAGTTGTTGGGAAAAATGGAATCCGGTGTCTCGGGATCCGGCAAATCAGGCTCAACGATAACGCCGATACCGGCAGCCCGAAGCGCATCCACGAGGCCCTGAAACTGGGTCGCGGCGGCACGCTGCTCCAGCTCGGGGTCAACAATTCCGGGGTCTCTCTGAAACTGGTTGGATTCCGCGGTCTGCGGGTTGCTGCGAAAGCCGACCGGCCGAATCATCAGGACCGTTTTCGCCAGCTGGGGTTCAGGATCGCGCATGACCGGATTCTATCTCCCGGCCCGGCAATCTCGATAGGCCCGTGATTCCGGTGCGCTAGATTTCCTGGTTCGGCTTTGCCACCAGAGCGATGCGCTCCCGTTCCGAGACGACTACGCCGCCGGGCTTCTCGACCGTGATCGCGAAGAGAACGGGCTCGCCCACCGGCAGCTTGGCACGAATGGGCACGATGACTTCGTCGCTTCCCGAGGGGACGTCGAAAACACCGCCATCC
Organism: Gammaproteobacteria bacterium; assembly: GCA_050116375.1. Taxonomy (GTDB): domain Bacteria; phylum Pseudomonadota; class Gammaproteobacteria; order Steroidobacterales; family XN24; genus JAHEFR01. The sequence continues at coordinate 3,578 of JASFOT010000230.1, forward strand.
ACGGGGTGCCGCTCGTCCCGGGTCGCGTCGAAAATCCAGAGCTGATACTGGTAAACATCCGGGTCGTTGGGCGCCAGACCCTTGAAACGCATGTAGCCCTCCTGCTGCCGGTCGTCCCAGACCAGGTCACCGGAGGCCTGGGAAGCCGCCGGATCTTCGGTGCTGCTCCAGGAAATGACAGACGCACCGCCTCCGGCCAGCCGGGCGCGCATGTCGCCGAGATCGGCCGGTGGGGGATTTCGAAGCTGCGCTACAAGCTGTCTCTGACTCTCCAGATCTGCCTCGAGGGTCGCCAGCTGCGCCTGAAGGGAGTCCCGCTCCATGGCCACCATGGATGCCTGGTACCAGCCGACCGCAGCCACGAGGACGCTGGCCGCTGCCAGCCACTGCATCCACGGACGAGGCGTCGGGCGGGCCCGACGACTGGCAAGATCCACGACTTCGGCGCCCTCGGCAGCGTGGTCTTTCACCCAGCGCTGCGCATCGAAGTCGAGCCGCTCGCGCAATCCCTCCGGCACCTCCTCGGTGGTCAGGTTCGAGATCGAGACCGCCGCCGCAACCCTGTCGATGGCGTCATCTTCATAATCAGAATATTGCGTCGAAAGCCTTTTCAATTCTCTTTCCGACTCGGTATCCAGGCCGTCGACAGCGCGGTCGACAAGCAGCTGGGCTATGCGTTCATTCCGAAGAAACTGTGGGGTCATGCCTCGCTCCCCTCCGACAACGGCTCGACCTCCATCATTTCGCGGACTTTCATGAGCCCGCGACGCATCTGTGTTTTCACTGTCCCGAGGGGCATACCGGTGTGCTCGGCGATCTCGCTATGGCTGAGCCCCCTGAGCAAGCCCAGCTCCAGGACCTTCTGCTGCGCCGGCTTGAGGGTCTTGAGGGCTCTGGCGGCCAGGCTCGCCTCGGTGCTGACCTCCTGACTGTGGCCGACCTCGCCCGAGAGATTCAGGCCGGGCTCGTCCACGGATTCAGTGTATGG
>JASFOT010000231.1:0-4560 GCA_050116375.1 Gammaproteobacteria bacterium
CAGCGACGGAATTCATTGGCGCAGTGGCTTTTACGGGTCTCTCACCGGGCCGGCGATGATACCAGAGGGTCCGATCGGGCCAGGTTCATCCGGTCAGCCGGCGGGCGTGCCATTCCAGGTGGTCATCTATGAAGCTGGCCACGAAGTAATAGCTGTGGTCATAACCCGGCTGCCGGCGCAGCGTCAGCGCGACTCCCGTTTCCTCGCAGGCTTTTTCGAGCAGGTGGGGCATCAGCTGCTCCTCGAGGAACTGATCAGACTCACCCTGGTCCACGAGCAGCTCCGGAAGGCGCCCCCCGCTCCGGAGCAGTTCGCAGGCGTCGTAGGATGCCCAGGCTCCCCGGTCGGTGCCCAGATAGGCGGCGAGCGTCTTGTGCCCCCAGGGACATCGGGTGGGTGAACAGATCGGCGCGAAGGCCGAAATCGAGCGGTAGCGATGCGGATGCCGCAAGGCGGAAACCAGCGCGCCGTGGCCGCCCATGGAGTGCCCGCTGATGCCGCATCGACTGAAATCAAGGGAAAAACTTCCGGCAGCCACGTCCGGCAGCTCACTGTTGATCCAGGTTTCCATCATGTACCGCCCCGCCCACGGGGCCTCGGTGGCATCCACGTAGAAGCCCGCGCCCGTGCCCAGGTCCCATTCCTCATCCTCCCCGGTTATGCCGGTATTCCGGGGGCTGGTATCCGGCGCGAGGATTGCCATCCCCAGTTCCGCCGCTTTTTTCTGGGCACCGGCCTTGGCCATGAAGTTTTCCTCGGTGCAGGTCAGACCGGACAGCCACACCAGGACGGGAAACGCTTTCTCGCCGGGCGGCAGAAAAACCGAGAATCGCATGGTGCCGCCGCAGGCGTCGGACTGGTGGGAGCAGAACAGCAGTTCGCCGCCGAAGCTGCGATGACGGGCATGAATTTCCGGGGCTTTCATCGGCCCACCTCAGAAATGGATGACGGAGCGGATGCTTTCGCCCTCGTGCATGACGTCGAAGGCCTTGTTGATCTCTTCCAGGGGAAAGCGGTGCGTGATCATTTCGTCCACCTTGATGTCCCCGGACAGATACTGCTCCACCATTCCCGGAAGCTGGCTGCGACCTTTCACGCCGCCAAAGGCCGTGCCCCTCCATACCCGGCCCGTGACCAGCTGGAAGGGGCGGGTACTGATTTCTTCGCCCGCCCCCGCTACGCCGATGATAGTGGACTCGCCCCAGCCCTTGTGGCAACACTCCAGAGCCGCGCGCATGACGTTGACGTTGCCGATGCATTCAAAGGAATAGTCCACCCCTCCGTCGGTCAGTTCGATAATCACTTCCTGGATGGGGCTGGAGTGATCACCGGGGTTCACCAGGTCCGTGGCGCCCAGGGCCGCAGCCATCTCGAATTTGTCGGGATTCAGATCGATACCGATGATGCGCTCTGCCCTGGCCATAACGGCGCCCTGAATTACGGACAGGCCGATCCCGCCCAGTCCGAAGACCGCCACCGTAGATCCGGGTCTTACCTTGGCCGTGTGCAGCACTGCGCCAATGCCGGTGGTGATCCCGCAGCCGAGAAGGCAGACCTTGTCCAGCGGTGCCGCGGGGTTGATGCGCGCCACCGCAATTTCCGGCAGCACGGTGTACTCGGAGAATGTCGATGTCCCCATGTAGTGGCGAATCGACTTTCCGTTCACCGAAAACCGGGAGGTACCGTCCGGCATCAGCCCCTGGCCCTGGGTCACGCGGATCGCCTGACACAGATTGGTCAGCCCGGACGTACAGAAACTGCACTCGCCGCACTCCGGCGTGTAGAGCGGGATCACGTGATCCCCTGGTTCCAGTCCGGTCACGCCCTCGCCGGTTTCGACAACGATTGCGCCCCCCTCGTGACCGAGGATCGCGGGGAAGAGCCCCTCCGGGTCGGCGCCCGAAAGCGTGAAAGCATCTGTATGGCAGACGCCCGTGGCAACCGTCTGAAGCATCACCTCGCCTTTCCTGGGGCCTTCCACGTCGACCATTTCGATTTCCAGGGGGCGTCCCGCCTCCCAGGCCACGGCAGCTCTGGCTTTCATGCCCGTATCTCCTCTTTTCCCCGGTCGCCGGTAGTCGACAGATGATAGACCACTCGCGGCTGCCGGGTCCCGATGGTGGATTGGCGTGTCCCGGCAAGGCTATATTCTCGTTATGAGGTACGTAAGGAGCTAGATGATGGCGGCGAATCCAGAGCTGGTGCCGGAGGCACATGAAATCCAGCGTATGGAGGCGGTTTTTGGAGCCCAGCGGCGTGCCTTTTCCGTCGATCCAATGCCGTCGGCCGACGCCAGGCGGCGCCAGCTGGCGGAGCTTAAAGACGCGGTGATCCGGTTCAAGGACCCGTTGGCCGACGCTGTGAAGGCGGATTTCAACGGACGGTCACGGCACGAAACCTTCGCCGAGCTTCTGGCCTCCGTGCAGGGAATCCGTTACGCGCGTCGTCATGTCCGCCGCTGGATGCGGCCCTCGCGCAGGAGAGCCGGGCTGCTCCTCGCCACTACGAGTTGCCGGGTCTATTACCAGCCGAAAGGCGTCGTGGGCGTCATGGTGCCTTTCAATTACCCCATCGCTCTTGCCATCGGCCCCCTGACCTGTGCGCTGGCGGCGGGCAACAGGGTCATGTTGCGAGTGACAGAGGCCACGCCACGCACGGGCGCTGTCCTCAAGGATATGCTGGCCTCTGTTTTTCCCGAGGACCGGGTTGCGGTGGTGCTCGGCGATGTGGCAACGAGCAAGGCTTTTTCCCGGCTGCCTTTCGACCATCTCCTTTTTACCGGATCCACCGAGGTGGGACGCCAGATCATGCGGGCGGCGGCGGAAAACCTGACGCCGGTCACCCTGGAGCTGGGGGGCAAATCGCCTGCCCTGATCGGCGAGAACGTGCCGCTGGACCTGGCCGCCGAGCGAATCTGTTTCGGCAAAGCGCTGAACGCCGGCCAGACCTGTGTGGCACCGGATTACGTGCTTTGCCCGGAAGCCAGGGCAGAGGATTTCGTCAGAGCTTTCGGTAACGCGTTCGAGCGCATGTACCCGGACCTGCACAACAACGACGACTATACGTCGATCATCAGCGACACTCATTATCAGCGGCTGCGGGGATACCTGGAGGAGGCGCAGGCCGGCGGGGCGGAAATCACTGAAATCAACCCGGGCGGGCGCGAGGGGCCGTCGGCCGCCTCCCGGAAGCTGCCGATTTACCTTGTCAGGAACGTGACTCCGGAAATGAAGCTCATGCGCGAGGAAATCTTCGGGCCGATCCTGCCGATCGTTACCTACCGGAATGTGGAGGAAGCGATAAGCTTTATCAACGACAGGCCGCGACCCCTGGCCATCAACCTCTTCGAGATGGACAGGGAAAAACAGCGGCAGCTGCTCGAGGGCACCCATTCGGGCGGCGTGTGCATCAACGACGCGATTACCCACTTCATCGCCGAAGACCTTCCCTTCGGCGGTACCGGTGATTCGGGCATGGGACACTATCATGCCCGCGAGGGGTTCCTGACCTTCTCCCACCACAAGGCCGTGCTCAGCAGACCACGCCTCAATACGGCCAAGGTCCTCTATGCGCCCCACGGCGGGTGGCTGCAGCGTCTCCTGTACCGGATATTCTTGCGTTGAGCCCGCGAGCCGGTTGCCGTACCCGACATGACCCGATCGGGGGATGAAAATGACCAGGTACGGCGGCTTCGCGAACGGCTCGCGGTGCTGAGACGGGAAGCCGAGGAGAACGAGGCGATCTTCCGGCGGGCCCAGCAGCGGGAACTGCGCCTGCTGCAGGCGGATTCTCTTGTCTCCCTTTTCGACGAAATTGCCGAGGGTCTGAGGCGATCCCACGACCTTGACGCCGTTACGCTGGTTCTCGTCGATCCAGATCATGAGATCCGGCACCTGGCAGTGAGTGAAAGTTTCGATCCGCCGGGCCGCCCCGAGGTCATTTTCGTCGATAGCCTTGCGGCCCTCGCTCCCCAGTTCGCGACTCTTTATCGATCATGGCTGGGGCCTTTCATGGGCTCGGATCATGCCTTGCTTTTTCCGCAGCGGGCCGATCTCCGCTCCCTGGCCATTCTGCCCGTGCGGCGGCAGGATCAGCTCCTGGGGAGCCTGAACCTGGGAAGCGCCGACGACCGGCGCTTCACCCGTCACCACGGCACGGATTTCCTGGATCATCTGGCCAATATCACGTCTGTCTGCCTTGAAAATGCCATCAACCGGGCACGCCTGGTGCGCAGCGGTATTACCGACGTTCTCACGGGCTGGAACAACCGGCGGTATCTGCAGAACCGGTTGCTGGAGGAACTGGCCCGTGCCCAGCGCAATGACACGAGTCTGGCCTGCCTCCTGATCGATGTGGATCATTTCAAGTCCGTGAACGACAATTTCGGACACCTGGCCGGCGATTTCGTGCTGAAAGAGATTGCGGACCGGGTCGAAGCGCAGGTGCGGGCCAGCGACGTGGCGGCCCGGTACGGAGGCGAGGAATTCGCCCTGCTGTTGCCGGACACCCGGGCCCGAGACGCCCTGATCCTGGCGGAGCGTATTCGTGAAGCTATCGACC
>JASFOT010000232.1:0-4556 GCA_050116375.1 Gammaproteobacteria bacterium
TCTTTCTCTACTACGCCCTGGCCATGCGGATCTCCCACCGGCCCGAACTGCCCATGAAGACATTCGCCTACTCCATCACCTACCTGATGGGCGTCTTCGGGGCCCTGCTGGTGGATCACTACGTCCCGCTGCTGACCGCCTGAACGCATGGATCCGAGGAGATTCGCGCCGCGTCTACGGGCGTTGTTGATGCCGACGGCAAAGGTGTGTCCCAGGGTGAGTTGACCCTCCTGCCCCCTTATCACCGAAGAACGATCGCCGACAGATCCCGCCCGGCGACGGTAAAATACCGCTGATGGACGTCACTCCCATCCTCGATCCCCTGAACGATCCCCAGCGCGAGGCCGTCACGGCCGAGCCCGGGCCTCTTCTGGTGCTGGCGGGCGCCGGCAGCGGCAAGACCCGGGTTCTTGCCCATCGCGTCGCGTGGCTCGTTCAGGTGGAGGGTCTTTCGCCCCGCAGCGTGCTTGCGGTGACCTTTACCAACAAGGCGGCCGCGGAGATGCGTAACCGCATCGAGGGCCTGCTGGGCATGCCGGTGGCGCACCTGTGGATCGGCACCTTCCACGGCCTGGCACACCGGTTCCTGCGCCTGCACTGGCGCGAGGCCGGTCTGCCCCAGACCTTCACGATCCTGGATGCGGAAGACCAGAGGCGTGTGGTTCGGCGGGTGATACGGAGCCTGGACCTGGACGATACCCGCTGGGTGCCCAAGGAAATGCAGTGGTTTATCAACGCCCGCAAGGACGAGGGTCTCAGGCCGGCACATATCGATCCGGGGCGGGACGAACAGAAGCAGCAGATGGTGCGCATCTACGCGGCCTACGAGCAAGCCTGCGAGCGGGCGGGTCTCGTGGATTTCGCCGAACTGCTGTTGCGGGCCCACGAGCTCTGGCTGCAGAACGACGATCTCCTGGAGCACTATCGCCACCGCTTCCGGCACCTGCTGGTAGACGAGTTCCAGGACACCAACACCATCCAGTACGCCTGGCTGCGGGTCCTCGCCGGCGAGACCGGACGGACGTTTTTCGTTGGCGACGACGACCAGTCCATTTATGCCTGGCGCGGCGCCCGGATCGAGAATATCCAGCGTTACCCGAAAGACTTCCCCGGTACCCGTATCGTCAGGCTGGAGCAAAACTACCGCTCGACGGCCACTATCCTCAACGCCGCGAACGCGCTGATTGCCAACAACACGTCCAGGATGGGCAAGGAGCTGTGGACCGAGGGCCCGGAAGGCGATCCGATCCGGATTTATGCGGCCTTCAACGAGCGGGACGAAGCGGCATTCGTGATCGGGCGAATCCGGTCGCTGACGGAGGGCGGCGCGGCCAGAAGCGAAATCGCGATCCTCTACCGGTCCAACGCCCAGTCGCGAGTTTTCGAAGAAGCCCTGCTCAATGCCAATCTGCCCTATCGGGTTTACGGAGGGCTGCGATTCTTCGAGCGTGCGGAGATCAAGGACGCCCTCGCCTACCTCAGGCTCATCGCCAACCGGGACGACGACACGTCATTCGAGCGGGTGGTCAACCTGCCGACCCGCGGCATCGGGGCTCGCACGGTGGACATCATCCGTGAATATGCCAGGGCGAACGCGACCTCCCTGTGGCGGGCCGCGGCTGCCGTAGCGTCGGACGGCAGTCTGGCCGCCCGGGCCGCCACCGCCGTCACGGGATTCCTGAACCTGATCGAGTCCATGGACCGGGATACCCGGGAACTCAGCCTCCACGAGCGGGTGGATCACGTCATCAACGTGTCGGGCCTCATCGATCACCACGGCAGGGAAAAAGGCGAGCGCGGCGAGGCCAGGGTTGAAAACCTGTACGAACTGGTGAGCGCTGCTCGCGGGTTCGAGCCGGAGCCGGATTCCGAAATGAATCCCCTGGACGAGTTTCTGAGCCACGCCGCCCTGGAGGCGGGTGAAGGCCAGGGAGATGCGTGGGAGGATTGTGTGCAGCTCATGACCCTGCACTCGGCCAAGGGGCTGGAGTTCCCGGTGGTCTTTCTATGCGGTATGGAGGACGGCCTGTTTCCGCACCAGCGCTCCATCAGGGAACCTGCGGGACTCGAGGAGGAGCGACGGCTCTGCTACGTGGGAATGACGCGGGCCATGCGTGCGCTCTACATCACCTACGCGGAGCAGCGACGGCTGCACGGCAGCGACAGTTTCGCCCTGCCCTCTCGTTTCATCAGCGAAATCCCTCCGGAATTCGTCGAGGAGATTCGTCCCCAGGTCCACGTGGCCCGTCCCGGCTTCAGGCCGCGCCGCACGGAAGAGCCCAACCCGGACGGCATCCGCCTCGGCCAACGCGTGCGCCACGGGAAATTCGGAGAGGGCATCATAATGAACTGCGAGGGGCAGGGGCAGCAGGCCCGGGTCCAGGTGAACTTCGAGCGCGCAGGGGCCAAGTGGCTTGTCCTGGCCTACGCGCGGCTCGAACTGATGTAAGATTGACCGCGGCCTGAGATATATCGGGCCAGGCCCGCGCCGCAAGAAGAAGCATGAACATATTGATACTCGGTGCTGGGCAGGTGGGATCATCCGCCGCCTACGACCTGACCCGGTCGGAGGCCAACGAAGTTACCGTCGTTGATGTGGATGGCGATCGCCTGCGGGAACTCCAGGATCGTCTGGACATCCGGACCGTGCGTGGACACGCCGCCCATCCCCAGGTCATGACCTCCGCCGGCGGCGCCGACGCCGACATCGTCATTGCCCTGACCGACAGCGACGAAGTGAATATGCTGGCCTGTCAGGTGGCTTACACCCTTTTCCGCACGCCTACCAAGATCGCCCGTATCCGGGCGGTGGAATACACCTCCACCACAAGCCTTTTCGGCCCGGAAGCCCTCCCGGTAGACGAGATCATCAGTCCCGAACAGCTGGTGACCGAGTACATCGAGCAGCTGATTCACTATCCGGGCGCACTGCAGGTCCTCAATTTCGCCGACGGCAAGGTTCGCCTGGCAGGGGTCGTAGCGCATCGCGGCGGTCTTCTGGTGGGGCAGGAGCTCCGGCAGCTCCGAAGGCACATCCCCCATACCGATGCCCGGGTGGCGGCGATCTACCGTCGGAGGGCCGATGGCAGCCGCGAAAGCATTCTGCCCGAGGGGGACACGGTGATCCGCGAGAACGACATCGTGTTTTTCATTGCGGCCCGCAAGGACATCCGCGTCATGATGAGCGAGCTTCGCAAGCTCGAACATCCGATCCGAAAGGTAATCATCGCCGGCGGGGGCAACATCGGCTACCAGCTCGCCAAGCGTCTGGAAAACACCAACCAGGTCAAACTGCTGGAACGGGACAAGGATCGCGCGAGATTTATCGCCGAACGCCTCACCAAGACGATCGTGCTTCCCGGCGATGCCACCAACGAGGAATTGCTGTCCGAGGAAAGCATCGAGTCTACCGATGTTTTCTGTGCCGTTACCAACGCGGAGGAGGCCAATATCCTGTCTTCGCTGCTGGCAAAGCGCATGGGCGCAAAGAAAGTCATCGCGCTGGTCAATCGGCCTTCCTACACAGACATTATCGAGAGACAAAACATCGATATCGCGGTGTCTCCGCAGCAGATCACGCTGGGAGCATTGTTGACGAAGGTGCGACGCGGCGACGTGGTCCGCGTGCATTCGCTTCGCCAGGGCTCCGCCGAGGCGCTGGAAACTATCGCCCACGGAACGCCCGAAACATCGCAGGTGGTCGGCCGGACTGTGGAAGACATCAGCCTGCCGCCCGGCGCCACCATTGCCGCCCTTGTCCGTGGCGGGGACGTCATCATGGCCCACCACGATGAAGAAATCCGGGCGGAAGACCACGTCATTCTGTTTCTTACCGAGACAGAGGAAAAGCAAATCCGGGCTGTAGAGAAGCTGTTCCAGCCCTCCCCCACCCTTCTGTAATGAGCTCCCACCCGGTCCAGAGAATTCTTGGCTCTCTGCTGATGGCGTTCAGTTTTTTTATGCTGCCGCCCCTTTTTCTTTCCTATTTTTACGGATTTAGGCTCACCGACGATCCCTTCAGCCTCTTTTTCCTGGTGCACGGCGACGGGGGTGCCCGAGCTTTCATTCTTGGATTCGCCATTATCTTTCTCGCCGGCATCCTGCTGTGGTATCCCGCGCGAGCCGGAAGGCCGGGGGCCGACGGCCGGGAACTGAAGATCCGTGATGGCTTCCTGGTCGTGTCGGCGTTCTGGCTCGGACTCGGGATCGCCGGCGCGGTACCCCTTATGGCCTCCGACAGCCCGCACATGCCCCTGACAGATGCGGTGTTCGAGAGCATCTCCGGGCTGACGACCACGGGGGCCACGGTGCTTACAGGGCTAGACGACCTGCCGAGATCCGTTCTCTTTTATCGGCAGCTACTGCAGTGGCTGGGGGGCATGGGCATCATCGTTCTGGCCGTCGCCATCCTGCCTATGCTTGGAATCGGCGGAATGCAGCTCTACCGGGCGGAAACCCCGGGCCCGGTAAAGGATTCCAAACTCACGCCGCGGATCGCCAAAACGGCTAAATCGCTCTGGCTGATCTACCTGATCATCACTGTGCTCTGCGCGCTA
>JASFOT010000233.1:0-4529 GCA_050116375.1 Gammaproteobacteria bacterium
TTCGGCGTCCCACCAGACAGTTCCGGCGTCGATCGCCTCCTTTTCGGTGGCCGACATCGGGGGCAGTACGTTGCGGAACCACCGCAGCAGGTGGGCGCTCAACAGGCGCCTGCGTAGTGGCCGCACGTTAAGGATTACGGCCACGACCACGAAAACGCCCCAGGTAAACCAGGACAACCCGGTGCCGAGCAGATGAATCAGCGCCATTACGCCAAAACCAAAGGCTGTCCAGGTCGTCAGCGCGGAGCGCCGGAAAGCCAGGGCGAGTGCGCCCGTGACGATAAGCAGGGTAGTAATAAGTGGGGACATAAAACCTCCGGAATTCCGGGGCATCGATCCAGACCGGACAAGACCCCGGAAACTTTATTGCATTGCAGCACAGTACCGCCCTTCTCGGACGGGCGCAAGCGACTTTGTCAGGGTTTGGGCATCCTCGCCCTCCGGGTGACGGCGCGCTATTTCGGATCGGTTACCGGTCCCGGGCGGCCTTTCCTCGACTAGATCGAAGATTGCTTTCTAACTATCTATTTATATTGTTTTTTTGTTGAAGATCGCTTATCGAGAAGCGCATCGACAGATCGATAGCCCGAACGTGCTTGGTGATCGCCCCCACAGAAATAAAGTCCACGCCGGTGGCCGCGATCTCGGGTAGTCGCTCCAGTTCCACATTGCCCGACGCTTCGAGCAGCGCCGCCTTGTCGCCGCGTCGACGGTTCAGCGCCACGGCCTCCCGCATGTCGGGCAGGCTGAAATTGTCGAGCATCAGAATATCGGCGCCGGCGTCCAGGGCGTCGCGACACTCGTCCAGGGATTCCACTTCCACCTCGACGGGCAAATCCGGAGCCGACGCCCGTGCCGTTTCCACGGCCTGACGAATGCCGCCGCAGGCGATGAGATGGTTCTCCTTGATAAGGACGCCGTCGAACAGTCCCATACGATGATTTGTGACACCACCGCAGGCGGTTGCGTATTTCTGCGCAGCCCGCAGACCCGGGAGCGTCTTGCGGGTATCGAGTATCCGGCAGGAGGTGCCCGCGATCGCGTTCGCGAAACGGCGTGCCGCCGTGGCCGTGCCGGAACAGGTCTGCAGGAAATTCAGCGCCGTGCGTTCGCCCGTCAGCAGCGCGCGGGCGTTGCCCTCGAGGGTGCACAGCAGGGTATCCGGCTCGATGCTTTCGCCTTCCGACACCTGCCAGCGGATCCGAACCTTCGGATCGAGAATTTCAAAAACCCTCTCGAACCAGGGTGCCCCGCAAACAACCGCAGACTCTCTTGAGAGCAGGGTAGCGGTCGCCGTTGCTCCGGGGGGTACCAGGCTGGCCGTGATATCGCCGTCTCCGACATCTTCCTCGAGGGCTCGTCGCACCGTCAGATCGATGTCCGCCGGCGGCTCTGGCTTTGTATTGATCATGGGATCTCCCGGGGAATATCTAGTATAGGCGGAGACAGAGGCATCTCATATTGCTCCGGGAGGGCGAAACCCATCTGGTATAATTAACGAATTTATCGGCAGGGCCAATCCGCTCGGCCGGAACCAATCCACGAGGAGTATCCCATGGCACATACCTTGCCTGATCTGCCCTATTCAATGGACGCGTTGGAGCCCCATATTTCCCGCGAGACGCTGGAATATCATTACGGCAAGCATCACAACGCGTACGTCACCAACCTGAACGGTATGATCGAGGGCACTGACCTGGCGGGCGCCTCTCTCGAGGACATCATCCGGCGGTCGACCGGCGGGATGTTCAACAACGCAGCCCAGGTCTGGAACCACACCTTCTACTGGCACTGTCTCAGCCCGAACGGCGGTGGAAGTCCGGACGGCGATCTCGGCGCTGCCATCGATAAGGCCTTTGGATCCTTCGATGCTTTCAAGACCGAGTTCTCCGACAAGGCCGTCAAGCTTTTCGGCTCCGGCTGGGCCTGGCTGGTCAAGCGACCGGATGGGTCCCTCGCCATCAGTCAGACCAGTAACGCGGAAACGCCTCTGACCGGACAGGACGAGCCGTTGCTGACTTGTGACGTCTGGGAACACGCCTACTACATCGATTACCGGAATGCTCGTCCGAAATACGTGGAAGCATTCTGGAATCTCGTAAATTGGGATTTCGTGAGCGCCAATTACGCCGGTTGATGGTTCAGTCACGAGAAATACAGATCTGTGAAAAATGGGGCGACCGAAACCGGTCGCCCCGTCTCGTTGTCCTATGAGAACTGTCGGGGAGGCCCGTGGAGGGTCGGCGCGAGTCCGCGTTGCCGATATACCGTCGCCCTGTGTAGCTGTCTGCCGGATGAGGGATGATGGCTTTTGCGATGGTTGCCTGAGAACAACGGGTGAAATCGCCGCCTGGCCGAGTATGAGCCGGGAAGACAGAATTCGACTGCTGGAAATACTGGACTTCCGGCGGCGCCGTGCGGTCTAGTTATGAACTGTGGGTCAAAAAGGGGGCTGGAGATGAGAAAGCAGATGGCTCTTTTGGTAGCGGGGCTGTCGGCCAGCCTGGTTCTGGCAGGTTGTGTGCCGGTGCTGATCGGCGGGGCCGCCGTGGGCGGTTACTACCTTGGGAAGGACGACAGGAGCCCGACGCAGATTGCTGCAGACAGTTCTATCACGGCGAAAATCAAATCGAAGTTTGTCGGCGATAAATACGTGGATGCCTTCGAGATCAATGTCGATACTTACGACGGAGCCGTGACTCTTCACGGGGATGTCACGAATACGATCGCCCGGGAGCAGGCCGGCAAGCTGGCTTCCCAGGTCGAGGGCGTCAAGAGCGTTGACAACAGGATCCGTGTCCTCAAGCCGGTGAAGGAAGAGGCTGCGGCTAACGAAAGCTCCACGTGAGCGGCCGGGGACCGCAAGCCGCCATCGAATCTGACACAAACAAGCCATACAGAGGGAAGCCAATGGATGTAACAGACAGGATAAAGAAGCACATCGAGGACAATCCGGTGGTGCTGTTCATGAAGGGGACTCCGGATTTCCCGCAGTGCGGTTTTTCCGCCCAAACGGTCGCTGCCCTCAGGGCCTGCGGCAGCGAGTTTGCCGCGGTCAACATCTTCGAGGATCCCGAACTGAGGGAAGCCCTGAAGAGCTATTCCAACTGGCCGACCTATCCCCAGCTTTACATCGGCGGAGAGTTGGTCGGCGGTTGCGATATCGTGGTGGAAATGTACCACTCCGGCGAACTGGCGAAACTCCTGGAGGGAGCCAACGCCGCCTGAACCGTTCTTCGAAGTCGCTAGCGGTGCCGGAAGCAGGCGGCTGTCAGGCAGAGAGACCAGCCTCGTAGACGGACTGAACGCCGTTGACCATCTTGCAGAAAAGGTCTGCGGTGATCTCCGCGTCGTAGGAGGCCGAGTGGGCCGAGGACGTGTCCCACTGCCGGCCGGCAGCCTCGGCGATTCTGGACAGCACCGTCTGGCCGAGTATGACGCCGCCCAAGGTGGCGGTGTCGAAGCTCGTAAACGGGTGGAAGGGATTCCGCTTGATGCCGGTGCGTTCTACCGCCGCGTTCAGGAATCCCAGGTCGAAGAACGAGTTGTGGCCCACCAGAATGGCCCGCGTGCAGTCGTTGTCGCGAACGGCCCTGCGCACCTCGCGGAATATTCTCTGAAGCGCATCTTTTTCCGGGATGGCCGGTCGCAATGGATGATCCGGAACGATGCCGTTGACCTCCAGGGCTGCCGGCTCGATATTGGCCCCCTCGAAAGCCTGGACGTGGTAGCTGAAAGTCTCGCCGCGCTCTAGCGAGCCATCACCCTGGATCTCGATAAGCACAGCGGCGATTTCCAGGAGCGCATCGGTAGCCGCGTTGAAGCCGCCTGTCTCCACGTCGACGACGACCGGAAGGAATCCCCGGAATCTCTTCGACATGGGCGACGGCTCCCGGACGTCCAGTTGCCCGTATACGTCTTGGGATCGGCTCATGTCGCCAGCCTCCAGCGGATCGTCTCGCCGGCCCGGAACGGTACCAGCCGTTGGTCCGGACCTACAGCGAAGCTTTCGGGCACTTCCCAGGGATCGTCCACAAGGGTGATGCGGTCGCGATTTCTCGGCAGGCCGTAGAAATCGGCTCCGTGGTGACTGGCAAAAGCCTCGAGCCGGTCCAGTTTGCCCGCCTCCGCGAAAGCTTCGGCATAGAGCTCGATGCCGGCGTGGGCGGAATAGATTCCCGCGCAGCCGCAGGCCGATTCCTTGAGATGCTGCAGATGAGGAGCGCTGTCGGTTCCCAGGAAGAACCGGGGATTTCCCCCGGTGGCAGCCTCCATTACCGCCTGCCGGTGTTTCTCCGCCTTGAGAACGGGCAGACAATAATGATGGGGACGCAACCCCCCCTCGAAGAGCGCATTGCGGTTGCACAGGATGTGCTGCGGCGTGATGGTCGCGGCAACGCCGGGTCGTGCCGAGGCGACGAACTGCACGGCGTCGGCAGTCGTCACGTGCTCGAAAACGATCCTGAGGGTCGGGAAGCTGTCCGCCAGTGGCGCCAGCGTGGACTCGATAAAGCGCTTTTCCCGGTCGT
>JASFOT010000234.1:0-4511 GCA_050116375.1 Gammaproteobacteria bacterium
ATCCGACAGGCCCATGTAGTAATGCTGATCGAAAAACCAGCTCTGCGAGATGCCGTAGGGACCCGGGCCGAAGGGAACCCGGGTGACGCCGACCTCGAGCTGGCTGCCGTCGTCGAACTGGTGCCCGAGCCAGCCTGTATGAAGGAAGTTGTACCCGTTGTACCAGCGGTACTCGAGCTTGCCGATGAGCTGGTCCATGTCCAGCGACACATTGGCTCGGATCGTATCGAGCTCCACATCGCCTCCGTTCCCGCCCCTCGAGGGCCCGGAGCTGCCTCCGTCGTAATCTCCGTAAACGTAGTTGACGCGCATGGCGCCCCCGATAGTGACAGGACCGATCTTGATGTCCGTGCTTGGCGCTTGAACATCTGCAACCGTTTCGCCCTCTGCATCGGCGGATGCCTGGCCGACAGTCTCGCCAGCCTCCAGGCGTGCCTCGGCAAGCTTCTTCTGTGCTTCCTCGAGCTCCCGTGTCAGTTCTCCGACCCTGGCCTCAAGAGCCGCGACATCATCAGTACCGGCCAGTACAGGCTCAAGAGGCGTAATCCCGAGCGTGCAAACGACAAAGAGCGCGCCACCGTATAAAAAAACCCTTTCCCGTGTTCTCGTTCGCTCCGGGGCTTTCTGATGCATTTTCACTCCTATGGGAGACGGCCATGAGGCCGCCCTGTTCACTTAAACGAACGCCGATTACGCCGTTCACCGAGCTCCCCCTCCCTGGTGTTTTCTGGAACAGCTACGCACAGACATGCAGCCGGATCAGATGATCTGCACCTCGGTAAGTCAGCCGGAGCGGAGGTAGGCCCTGAGACTTCTAATCACACTCGCAAGGCCGATTTAACGGCCGGTTCGATCTGCGAGGAAAAGACGATAGCGCTTATTGTCGAGCCGTCGGAGGACTCCGGGTCGGGCTGAAATCGCTGACGGTTGCCCTCTTGAACAGAACCTGGCGCGACTTCACACCCGGGTTGGCTTCCACAAGAGCGGGCAGTATGACGATGATTTGATGTTGTCCTGAATTCACGGCAGATCTTGGCCGAGCCTTTGTATTGATGTATTTCGCCGCCGAATCGCGCCATACGTCCGCAAGGACTTCCCCCCAGGTTTTCGTCGGTTGCAGGTGTACAGCTCGGTTCCACCATACTCCTTTGCCGCCGCAGCCTCCAATGAGGGGGATTTCCCGATCCTGACAAGAGCCGCGGCGCGGCCTTCCAGAATCACACAGTGAAACAAATCGATATCGTCTGGCCGCAGGGCTGTCCCAACGGTGATAAACGACGATACTATCCTTCGCTTGAGCGCATAGGGCTGACGAAGATGTTGGAACTGCCGGGGGCGCATCAGCAAAGGAGCGATTTAGTGATCACGGTAAAACAATTGTTGCAGGCCAAGGGTTCCGAGACCTGGAGCATCACGCCGGACGCCACCGTTTTTGACGCCATAAAGCTGATGTCTGAAAAAGAAATCGGCGCCCTCGTGGTTACCAATGACGCCGCCGTGGTCGGCATCCTGTCGGAACGGGACTATGCACGCAAAGTGCTGCTGAAGGGCCGTTCCTCCCGGAGCACCCCAGTGCGAGACATCATGAGTCGGGAAGTTGTCTGCGCCGAGCCGGACCAGAACGTCGAACACTGTATGAACGTGATGACCGAGAAAAGGATTCGGCATTTGCCGGTCATGGAAAACGGCAGGCTGATCGGGATCGTCTCTATCGGCGACCTGGTGAAGTCGATCATCAGCGAGCAGCAGGAAACGATCGAGCAGCTGGAAAGCTACATTCGGGGCTGAGTTCTCCCGAATGCGATCAACAAATGGAAAAAATTCCGCGTGAAGAAAGATTGACGCGGAGACTGGATGCCAGCCCCCGCGTCGATTGAGTGATCAGTCAGCCCGCCGCGAATCTCTTCCGCCGGGGCCCGGGGGCATATCAGGGCTTGATATAGGCGTAACCCAGGCCTTGCAGTCGGGCCACTTCTGCCACGCCGCTGGGAACGATATCGGCCTCTTCCACGCTGTACAGGTCGTTGGCAAGATCCACGTCACGTCCCCGGACAGTATTGGCACAGACCTGGAAAGCCACGCCCTGGGCCTTGAGGCCGTCGATTCTGGCTGTCATCTGTTCGGTCGCATTGGCGTGTTTGAACTTGGTCAGACGCTCCAGGGAATCGGGCTCCAGCAACATCGCCAGACCATTGCCATGAAGTACCACCTTCAGATCGAGATTTTCCGCCCCGACGGCATTGATGTGATTCTGAATGTTCCGCAGCGCGCCGCTTTGCTGCTGGGGATCGTCATAGTTGATGTGATAAACGACTTTCTGTTTCCCAGCGTTTTCGATAGCTATCCCGTTGCCGGCTAAAAGCAAACCAGCGCCCATAGCCACTATCGCGGCCAAAATTCCCGGTCTCCCCATTTTTTCCTCCTCGCTTTCAGTGTCGGCAGACTCCGATCGGCCGTCATCTTTGTCTTCCGCAGCCTTAAAACAGTCCGCCATATGCTCACAATACCACCGGGATGCGACTGAGAATAAATATTATTTCGGCAGCGCGGAATGACGAGACGTTATAACGCGGTCGCGTGGGATCCCGTAGACGGGGACCGGAAGAAGGGAACAATTAGCCTGAGTCGATCAATCTTCGAAGGCTTTTCAAGTCTGTCGATACAGGAGAACTTCAGAATCCGAGGCGAACGCCCAGGGAAGCGGAATCCACGTCACTCCCATCCACATCGAATCTCGTGTAGCTTGCCTCGATACTGAAACTGGGTCCGAAGTTGACCTCCAGCCCACCGCCGAAAAACGGATCGGTTCCGCTGTCCGACGACTGGAGGCCGTAGTCCCCGATCCGGAGCCGTGATTTCCAATCCATGTAACCCGCCCGGGCGCCGAGAGAAGCCCAGCTGGCCAGGGGCATGTAGGCGTCGATACCCAGCATCCAGCCTTCCAGGTCCAGGTCCACGTCAGGGACGTCACCGACCGGGGCCATGTCGAGGCCGTCGTCGAAGGTCTGAAAGTCCATGTAGCCTCCGCGAAAACCGAAATGCCGGTTCAGGCGGTACCCGCCGAAAGCACCCCAGACCGGTGAGCTGCTTTCGAGATCCAGGTCAACGCCCAGGCTTCCCAGATCCAGGTTTTCCAGGGTCTGATCGGTATCGGCCCGGCCGCCGGACATGCCGAGGAAAACGCCGGAGGTATCGTCCGCCGTCGCGGGCATGGCGGACAGGCTGGCCATGACGGCCAGTATCGCGACAGTTCGCATTTTGCGACTCCCTTCCGGCGGGGGGTGACCGGATAGCGAAGTGTGAAATCAGTCTGGGCCACCAGGGAAATACAGACTGTGAACTGCGTCACGCCTGTGCGGGCAGGCACAAATTTCTTTTACACGACATAATGCCAACATCACGTCATCGAACCGATACGGCGTGGTCCGGCAGGGCCGCTCTTCCTGAAGGGCCCGGCATGCTTTAGATTGTTTGCAGGTCTCCAGGAGGACAGGGACAGTGACCGACGAACGCCAGCCGGGACAGGAGGATGAGCTGCCCTTCGTCGCACCATGCCGGACGGTCGGTGCCGGTGCTCCGTTTCGATGGCTCGCGGCAGGGTTCCGCGATCTCCGTGCCGCTCCGCGACAGAGTCTCTCCTGGGGACTGATCGTGCTCGGCCTGTCGTGGCTGGTCAGTCTTCCCCCGCTGCTGCTGGGTAACAAGTTCGCCCTGCTTGGTCTGCTGTCCGGATTCGTATTCGTCGGCCCCCTCCTCGCGGTCGCATCCTATTCCATCAGCTGGAGGCTGGAACACGAGCGGTCGCCCACGTTCAGGAGGAGTCTCGCCGAAGCTCGGCGACAGCTGTCCAACTGCATGGTTTTCGCGCTGGTCCTGATGATTATCTTTCTCGTCTGGGCCAGGGCCGCCTCCATGGTTCACGTGTTTTTCCCCGTAGAGTCGGAGCCCGACTGGCGCCAGATCGCCCGTTTCCTGAGCATCGGGTCCGCCGTAGGATCGATTTTTGCGGCCATCACGTTCGCGGCCAGCGCTTTTTCCCTTCCCATGATCATGGACAGGCAGACGGACACCATCACGGCCGTAGTGACCAGCGTAAACGCCGTTCTTCGGAACAAGGCTGCCATGGTTGTCTGGCTGGCCGTCATCATTGTGAGCGTGGCCGTCGGGTTCGCCACCGCGTTCGTGGGACTCGTGATCCTGTTCCCTCTACTCGGTCACGCCACCTGGCACAGCTATCGGGAAATCATCGACGCTTCCGCCTGGCCGCCACAGGAACCGATGGGGATGCCCTAAGGGAACGCGAATTCTCTCCCGCACGCGACAGCCAAAAACGCTCAGTTCTTCGCGCAGTCGTTACCGTCGTAGGAGTAAGCCGCGACGGTTTCATCTTCGGCCAGAGTGAATGACGTCTTGCACCAGAATGTCTCCACCCGGGCGGGCTTGGAGACGGACACCGGTTGCCCGGTGATCGGATCCGTGGTGCTCATACTGGTGCCGCCCCGAGTCTCGGT
>JASFOT010000235.1:0-4474 GCA_050116375.1 Gammaproteobacteria bacterium
CGACGGCTTCCGGCCAACAGCAGCCAATACATTGATTCAGTCGCCGTCCTCTGCGGCAAACCCTTCACATGTGCCCTCGGCAGGCTGCCAGACCGCCGCGTAGGGATTATCGGAGCAGACCACGGCGAGGAATCTTTCGCGCTCGCGGGCCTGCCGGGCCTCCTGCATCGCGCGGATAGGGGCGAAGTCCGGATGCTCGTACAGACTTTGCAGGTAGGCCTCTCTGGGCGTTATGAAATAGCCGTCTTCGACCGCGCGGGCAATCAATGCGAGCCCCCGTGGCTCGTCACCTGCGAGGAAGCTGGCAAGTCCGTCTTCGTAGTCAGGGCTTTGATCAATGGAATTCACCATCCCGGCTTCCCTGTAACGGCGCACGTTGTCCCTGATTGCCGCCAGGAGATCGGCGACGTTGTCGGCCTCACCGGCAGCTCGACGCACCGCGATCAGCGCCGCGGCGTTGTAGGCATCGAAGCCGATAATCATAACCATGCCGCCGTGTTCCTGCCACGACTTTTCCAGATACGGTCGTGCCCGAGCGTACTCCCCGGCGCTGACCAGAGGCAGCCCGACATCGGCACCGTCTGCGGGGGAGCCCTGGTCGTCGGCGAGAATCGCCTCCACGGCGGCCGCCGCTCGTCGTGGCTCTCCCAGCAACCTCAGCAGGTCCGAGTCGTCGTCTCCCCCAAGGGCTAATGCCTCTTCTTCGAGTCCGATGATCGCAAGCACATTTGCCAGAGCAAACCGAAATCGACGACTGTCGGGAAAGATCTTCAATCCATCCAACAGGCCGAGCGCGAAGCTGGCCCAGTGGCCTCCATGCGACAACCGCAGACCACGATGAGCGGCGTATTCGGCAGGCGCAAGCGTGGCAAGCTTCTCCAGCTCCCGGTCGGCCTCGGCGAGCCGGTTCGTGTTGATCAGGGTGATGATGTAATTCACCTTGGCCGGCCACGAGAGAGGATCCAGCTGCACAGCCTTTTCACGCATTTCAAAGGCCTCTGCATAGCGTCCCAAAGAAAATTGCAGCACGTTCGCCATCCACGTATAGGCGTCGGCATAGCTCGGGTTGATCTCGATCGCTTTCTCAAGGTGCCTCACGGCGCCCTGAAAATCTTCCTCGCGCCACGACAGTACTCCGGCGGCGGCGTGGGCTTCGGCGATCGATGGATCGAGCGCCATGGCTTTCTCCACATGTGCCGGGGCTCTGTCGTCATCTCCCAGCCAATAGGCGATCGCCAGTTGAGCATGAGCGAGCGCATATTCCGGATCGAGGGATATGGCCTTCTCGAATTCACGGGCGGCGCCGATGGCGTTTCGCTGCGCCAGCAGATATCGGCCCCTCAGGTAGGCGTCATGGGCTTCCGTGCTTACTGCTGCAGCGGTTGTCGGGGCCTCGTCAACCTGGAGATCGATCGTGTCTTTAAGCGATTCGACGATGGCCGCCGAGATCTCATCCTGGATCGCGAATACGTCCACCAGCTCTCTCTCATAGGTCTCCGACCACAGATGCCTGTCGGAGCGTGCCTCGATGAGCTGTGCCGTGATGCGGACCTGATCGCCGTATCTGCGCACTGATCCTTCGAGCACCAATGCGGCGTTGAGCTGCTCGGCAATCGACGGGATGTCCATGTCCTTGCCCCTGAAGGAAAAGGAGGATGACCGGGAGATCACCCGCAGGTCGGGAATCTTCGCCAGCAGATTGAGCACCTCCTCTGCAACGCCGTCGGAGAAGTACTCGTTTTCGACATCGTTGCTCATGTTGACGAAAGGCAGTACGGCGAGCGAGTTCTCGCCAAAAGAATCGATGATCGCCTCGGTTCGCGCTCTCTCGGTTATCTGCTCTTCCCGCGCGGCATCCCGCGCCGGGTCTATGACGAACTTGTCGATGGCGAAGTAGCCGAGCGCAATTGCGAGCACCACGATGATCGCCCGATCCAGTTTCTTGCCGGCGTGAGGGAGGACGGGTCCGGACCGGTCCACATCCCTGTCCAGTTTCAGGCCCTCGGGCGTCAGCTGGAATATCCAGGAGAAGATCAGGACCAGTGGGAACCCGATGGCCAACACGATGACGGCTGTGCGGACGGCCGCGTCACCGAAACCGAAGGCAGGAAAAATGGTTTCGACGACCTGGACCACCAGCCAGGCCGCGACCACGTAAGCAATGCCTACTCTAAAGACATTACGGCGCTTAAGTTCTTCGAAGAATTGCAGCATGCGCCTTTCAGACACTCCCCCGGTTCAAGTTAGGATAGTATGCCAGCCTCAGCACGATGCCGGCTTCGCCGAAGCGAATTGAGCAGGTGTGGGATACCCGATCTGGCAGCCGGCAATGGCCGCTTCGTGCCAGTCAAGCCCGCTCAAGACCCTATCACCGAAAATCCGGCTGAAGTCGCAAGCAGCCCTTCATAAAAAGAAAACAAAGATCGTTTGAGGACGGGGCCCGACGGCTGCTTGCGGCCAGGAACGCACGTATCCCCTCGGTCCTGGAAAATCCTCCGGTGGCTTCCGTGTACACCGGCGATGCTTCGAGGAAAACGCGGGGCGCCGCGCGTCGCACGGCGCCCCGCTGAGATCCGAACGATTAGTAAGCGGTATCCAAATAGATACTGCCCTCGTTCGGGATCGCTACGGCATCCGGCATGATGTTGGAGGCCTTTGAGACGAAAGAGATCGCGTGCGCGCCGAATGGGCAGTGACCCATTCGTGGCGCGTAGCTTTCCCCATCCGTCTGCGCGCCATCCGCGCCAATCGAAATGCGTCGTGTCGTCGCTACGCAGTAAGTGGACGCAGGCGAGTGGAATGGGCAGTGATGCCGTACATAAACGTCCGCGATGCCATTGGTATCGCCGGGAACGACTCCGTCGGCGGCCGTGACGAACGGTATGGTCTCGCCGTCCCAGCGCAGGAAGTCCGGGCTCCAGGAATCACCCGCGATCTGTCCGCCGGTACTGGTTACCGAGATACGGGCTGTCGATGGCGTGCAACCGGGCTCGCCGGCACAGAGATCACGCTCGAACACATCCGAGGCGCCATTCGTGTCGTCCTCCACGAGATTGGCAGCCGTGGAGACAAACGCGACGAATCGACCGTGCTGCTCGTGCCCGTAGAAGTCCGCCAGACCCCAACTGACCTGCGGATCCGAACTCGGTCCGTCTGCCGGATCGCCGAGGCGGCCAACCGATACCAGCCTTGTCGACGGTACGCAGTCAGACTCACCGATACAGGTGTCGCGCAGAAACACGTCCCGCAAGCCGTTCGGATCGCTGGCCACGAGATTGCTCGCGAGAGAGGTGAACGCCACATAACGTCCGGTGAAGGCGGGTTCGCCGCTTGCCGCATTGGCCTCGCCGCCGTTGGTGGCGACAGACACCCGCGTCGTGGTCGGCGTGCACCCGGCTGCGGCGCCACGGCAAGTGTCGCGCAAGAAAACGTCTGCCACACCGTTGGTGTCCCCCATGACGAGGTTGGGATCAGAGCTCACGAACACAACATAACGTCCGTCGTTTGCAACGGCCGGATAACTTGCCGGCCGCGTTGACTGAGCACCGTCATTCCCCAGGGATACGCGGATGACACCCGGCATGCAGTCCGTGACCGGCGTACCCCAGTTTGAGATGCAGTTGTCTACCAGGAATACGTCGTCTACGCCGTTGGTGTCGCCGGGAACCAGGTTGCTGGCCGACGAGACGAACGCTGCGAATCGTGCGTTGAAGCTGACCGCCAGCGAGTTCTCCGGGCTGGTAGTGGTCCAGCCGATGTCGCCATTCGGCTCTGATCCGCCGGTTCCCATAACTGCCCGGGTTGTGGTCGGCGTGCAGTCTTCGATTCCATACGCGCAAGTCGCGCGAATGAAGAGATCGTAGGCGTCGTTCGTATCGCCCGCGACCAGGTTCGACGCCTTCGAAGCGAACACCGCGTGGGACCCCTCCCAGTCCAGACCGCCATTGACGCTCGGGCCGTTGGGCGGGGAACCGCCTATTCCTTCCGTAATTCGGATCGGGAAACCGGTGGGCTCGGGACTCGGCAAGCCATCCACGACGAAGGGCAATGAGTTGCTGGCGCCGGCCGTCGGCTCAGGATTCCGAACCCGGACACTAACGGTCCGGGGCGTTTCCACGTCTGTCGACGAGATCGAGGCAACCACCCGCGTGTCGCTGACGTATTCAGTCGCTCGGTCTGCAGCGTCCCACGTCACTACGGCTCCGCTCAGGAACCCGGTGCCTGTAACACTGAGACTGAACCCGATGCTCCCGCTATGGGCTTGGTCCGGGTCAAGGCCGCTGATTTGCGGCACCGGGCTCTGCACCTGAATATCGGCAGTCAGGTGATTGGAGGTGTTGCCGGCCTGATCGACCAGCCAGACCTCGACGGTGCAGGTACCGAGCTCCTCAGTGGAAACCGTGAACTCCTCGCCAAGTGTTCCAGATTCGGTGTCAATCGGACCAAGTAGCATTGTCTGGCTGGCCCCATCAGA
>JASFOT010000236.1:0-4466 GCA_050116375.1 Gammaproteobacteria bacterium
GCAGACAGCCTATATCATCGCCCCCTGGTTCCTGCTGTTCATGCAGAACGAGCGATTCTTCGACGACATGGTCGACGGCGCGGCCGGGCTTGCCATCATCATCGCGGCCGTGGTGATCGTAGTAGGAATCCTGCCGGCTGTCTTCCTCCGGGAGAGACTGAAATCAGTCGCCGTCACGGAAGCGCAACAGAAACATCGCATGACGGACGGGTTCGGCACGATTGTGAGGAAGAATCTGACCGATTTCTTTCGCGGTTTTCTGATCACGCTCAAGTTCAAGCCGTTCCTCAAGCTGTGTATAGCGACATTTCTCGTTTTCAACGGTTTCATGCTGGTTTCGTCGTTCCAGTTCTACGTCATCATCTACTACGTGTTCGGCGGCGACACGGTCCGCGGGGCGGAATACGCGGGCTATGCAGGCACCGTGGGCGCTATCTCGACCTTCTGCGTGATCGTGTTCGTCACGTGGCTTGGTACGCGCATCGGAAAACGTCGCGCCTTCTTCGTGACCATCGGTGTCTCGATGGTGGGTTACGCGCTCAAATGGGTCTGTTACAACCCGGAAATCCCCTGGTTGCTGCTCGTCCCGGCGCCGCTGCTGGCATTCGGGCTCGGCGGTCTTTTCACCATCATGCCGTCGATGATCGCCGACGTGGTTGACGTGGATGAACTGAACACACAGGAACGTCGTGAAGGTATGTACGGCTCCATATTCTGGTGGGTAGTGAAGCTGGGCATGGCTGCGGCGCTGGCTGCCGGCGGATTCCTGCTCAACGCTACCGGCTTTGATGTAGCGCTGGAAGGCCGTCAGTCGGACCACGCCATATTCCTGATGCGAGTGTTCGACGCTTTCGTTCCGTTTGTCGCGTCCGGCATCGCGATCTGGGCGATTGCCGCCTTCCCCATCACAGAAGAGAGCGCCCACCAGGTCAGGCTGCAGCTGGAGGCCCGGCGCGGAAAGGTCTGAATCCGGCTGAATGGAGATCCCGGAGGACCAGGAAACCCGCTGCTTCTCCAGAGAGGGTGCTCCGGCCTCCGAGATCAGCCTGCGGCCCGTCAACGCTGAAGCGACTCAGTCCCGGTCACTGATTCCGAAAACCGGGCCAACCATGCGGACGTTTACAGACTGTCGTAGGGGATGCTGAACGTGTCGCCGTCCTCGAGGCGGCCGCTCTCTACGCCTCGCATGAACCAGCGCATCCGTTGTTCCGAGGTGCCGTGGGTAAAAGCGTGAGGCACGACGCGGCCCTGGGTTCTCTGCTGGATCGCGTCGTCGCCGATCTGGTTGGCGGCACGCATGGCTTCCTCGATATCGCCGAGGTCCAGATAGCGGCTGTTGTGCTTGGTCCAGACCCCTGCCAGAAAATCGGCCTGGAGCTCGAGCCGCACAGAGTACTGGTTGAAGTCCGGTTGGCCGCGGCGGGCGTGCACCTGGTCTGAGATTCCCAACAGGTTCTGGACGTGGTGACCCACTTCGTGGGCGATGACATAGGCCTGGGCGAAATCCCCCGGGGCTTCGAACTGCCTCTCCAGCTCATCGTAGAACCCTAAGTCGATGTAGATCTTCTGGTCTGCCGGGCAGTAAAACGGTCCCATCCGGGCATCCCCCAGTCCGCAACCCGTCGGGTACCGTCCCACGTAGACCACAAGCTCCGGTTCCCGATACTGCTCCCCCAGACGACTGAATTCCGCCGACCAGATATCTTCGGTGTCGGCCAGCACCACCTGCACGAACTCGAACCGCTCCTGCTCCTCCGGGCCGGGTTGGTAGTTCACCTCCTGGACCTGCCCGCCGCCCGTCAGCATCGCCGGATCGAGGAGCCCCATCTGCCAGCCGATGAAACCCAGCACGATGAGAGCCAGGATGCCCTTGATGCCGAAGGTCCGGCCCACCAGGTTGATAAGGGGCCCCAGGCTGGCTCCACCTCCGGTCACCCGGCGGCTTCGCGCGTCCTGCACGTTCCTGCTTGCTCTACGACCCTTCCATTTCATTGCTCGATATCGCTCTTGGCGGGAATATATGTTTGAGGTGAAGCCAGCCTGCCGCGGCGGACGAAAGGAGTACCGCGGGAGGCGCGGACTGTCAATTCCCGAGGGCCCTCAGGGAGCCAAACTCCCGAGGGCCGGCCCCCGGGATTAGCGTTATAGTGGAAGCCCGCTGGATTTTCCGAGAATCCAGATTTCGATCCGGAGTACAGTGCCAGGCATGAGCCAGTCTGACCGCAACAAGTGGAACCAGAAATACCGCGAAGGCGAGTATTCCACTCGAAAGCACCCCACCGTCCTGCTGGAAGCGTGGTTGCCGAGACTCACGGTGGAGAGCGAGCCTCCCCGGGCCATGGATGTGGGCTGCGGTCTGGGTCGGAACTCCCTCTATCTTGCTCGCCGCGGCTGGCACGTGGTGGCCGTGGATGTTTCCGAGGTGGCGCTGGAAAAGCTCGGGCAGGCAGCCGCAGACGAGAATTTGCCCATCACGTGTCTGCAGCGGGATCTGGAGACGGTTCCGGCCAGCCCGGAAGATCCCGCGATGACCGGGCCTTATGATCTGGTCATCATGATCCGGTACACCAACGTTCCCCTCATCGGCCCTTTGAAGAGCGCCCTCGTTCCGGGCGGTTATCTTCTCGTCGAGGAACACATGGACACGGAGGCCGAGGTTGTTGGGCCCCGGGAATCCCGATTCCGGGTAGCACCGGGGCAGCTCCGCGAGGCTGCCGGTGACTTGGAGGTCATCCATTATCAGGAAGGCCTGCTGGAGGATCCGGATCACCGCCCTGTAGCGCTTGCCCAGCTGGTGGCCAGGCGGCCCGGCGGCCAATGATATTCGCCCCGGGGGGGTGATTCAGACGGCGGGCGGCTTCGGGCTGAGGAATCCCGTGGGGCACACCTCGATGCATTTCCCGCAGCCTTCGCAGATATCCGATACAAACGCGAAGTAGGCGCCGGGCTCCACCTCGTTCAGCCGGACGAAGCCGCCGGCATTACAGTACATCCAGCACTGGTCGCAGCCGATGCACAAGCCGCATGACAGGCAGCGGGCGGCCTCGTAGGCCGCTTCCTCGCTGGAGAGCGTGCCGGTAATTTCGGCGTTCGGTTCCTTCAGCCATCTGTCCGCGGGTCGACGGGGTGGCGCGATCGGGTCGTGACCCTCGTAGAAATCCGGTTTCACCCCGTCCCTGGCTGAGGATGAGGTCGGGCACGGATTCGGAGATCGCAGTCCTCGGAGCTCAGCGTGCGCGGCCTCGGCAGCATGGCGGCCGTGGGAGATCGCCAGACTGGCGATGCCGAGACCCCGGTCGTCGCCGCCGGCCCAGAGGTCGGGTCCGATGCGACCGTCTTCGCCCGTCCGGATCCAGCCATGGGCTTCGGGGAAGCCGGCCGCCGCGACCAGCTCGGGCTCCTGGGAGACCGCCATCAGGACGGAGTCTACCTGCAGATGACGAATGTCCCCTTTGACGGGCAGCGGTCTGCGGCGCCCGGAGTCGTCGGGTTCACCCAGGGCCATCCTCTGAATATCGATGCCCCGGATCCGGTCGCCTTCTCGGATGACGGCGGTAGGCGCCGCCAAGAGCTCGAACGTGACGCCCTCTACCAAGGCATCCTCGATCTCGGCTTCGACGGCGGGCATCTCGTCCCGGGTCCGGCGGTAGACGAGTATGACTTCCGCGCCGTCGCGCCGGGCCATGCGGGCCGCGTCGATGGCCGTATTGCCACCGCCGATAACGGCGACCCTGGCCCCGAGAGTAACCTTTTCGCCCTCCTTGCGGGCTTTCAGGTAATCGATTCCCGACCAGACACCCGGTCCGGTTTCGCCAGGGACGCCGAGCCCCAGCGCTCTCTGAGCCCCAATGCCGAGAAACAGCAGCGAGTGGCGTTTCTTCAGATCCTCCAGGGAGAGGTCCGTACCGATATTTTCCCCCGCCCGAAGCTCGATTCCCAGATCCAGGATGCGTCGGATTTCCTTCTCCAGCGTGTCTACCGGCAGTCGATAGGACGGAATTCCGTATCTGAGCATGCCGCCCGGGGACGGCTGACGGTCGTAGATGGTGACCGGATAGCCGCGCCTGGCCATCTGGTATGCGAAAGACAGGCCGGCCGGACCGGAGCCGATGACGCCGATCGCTTCCTCGTGACCCGGCGATTCGGCCGGCGGGAATCGCAGATCCCGTTCCAGCGCCCAGTCGCCGAGGAATCTCTCCATGGCGTTGATCGAAACGGGGCCGTCCTTGTCGCTGCGGGTGCAGTCTGTCTCGCAGGGATGGGGACAGATACGACCGATGGTGGCCGGCATCGGATTGAACTCGGCCAGTCTGAGCCAGGCCCGGTCGAAGGCCTCCTCGAGGCTCAGCCCCGTCTTGTCCCGTTGGGCAATGATGCCGAGCCAGCCGCGGATATCGCCGCTGTTCGGGCAATGCATCTGGCAGGGCGGGGTTTTGGCCAGCTGCTCGGGGTTGATCGTGAATCCC
>JASFOT010000237.1:0-4459 GCA_050116375.1 Gammaproteobacteria bacterium
TTAGCCGGGCGAATCATTTTAAGTGAGCCCGGCCGCGATGGGCTCGCGGAGTCCGGAGGGGGAAGCGGGGCCTCACGAACAGCAGTTTCCCGGATCTACAATAAACTTTAGATAAGCTGAGTAAGAGACGGATATAAAAAAAATATAAAAGAATGCTTATCTCGTTATAAATCGATTTTGGCAGGCGGCTCGGGCGAAAACCATAAGACCGCGATCAAGTGCCAAGAAGTTTCACCATCGCCAGTCCCACGCCCTCTGCCGAGGCGGGGTTTTGTCCCGTGACCACCCGGCCCGAGGTGACGACCTGAGGCTGGAAGGGAGCGGCGGGAATGATGATGGCGCCGCGCTCCCGCAGACGATCTTCGAGCAGGAACGGCACGACGTCCGCCAGGGCTACGGCGGTTTCTTCCTGGTTGGTGAAGCAGGCCATCGTCCGGCCGTTGGCCAGATATTCGTCGCCGATCCTCACGTTCACGAGCCCGGCGGGTCCGTGACAAACGGCGGCGACGACCCCGCCGCGCGTATAAATGGACGAAGCGATTTCGGCGAGGGGTTCGTTGTCGGGAAAATCCCACATGGTGCCATGGCCGCCGGCGTAGAAAACGCCGTCATAGCGATCCGGATCGACCTGGTCCGGCCGCAGACTGTTGTCCAGCGATGCCCGCCAGGATTCGTGGGCGAGGAAAGCGCGGCTGATGTCGTCCATGGCCTCAGCGCTGACCGGATCCATGGGAGGCGAACCGCCTTCGGGGCTCACAAAGTCGATTGTGCAGCCCTTGTTGACGAGAATCCGATGGGGGTGGCTGACTTCCGGCAGGAAATAACCGGTCGGTTTTCCCGTATCGCCCAGCTGTCCGTGGCTGGTGACGACGAAAAGGACCCGTTTATCGCCGTCGGAAGTCACCAGGTTCTTCTCAGGACCGCTCGGTCACCTCGACAACGTGATACCCGAACTGGGTCTTCACCGGTCCCAGGGGCTTGCCGATGTCGCCCTCGAAAACCACCTTGTCGAATTCGGGGACCATCTGGCCCCGACCGAATGTGCCGAGTTCGCCCCCGCGCTGTCCCGAAGGGCACTTGGAATGTGCCGCGGCCAGCTTGGCAAAGTCAGCCCCTCCCTGGATCTGGTCGATCAGGTTCTGGCACTCGGATTCAGTTTCCACCAGGATGTGTCGCGCACTTGCTGTTGTCATCAGGAGCTCCCGCTCGGGCGTGTAAAAAGTCAGCGTATTCTAACAGGGCCCGGGACAGCCTCTCACGCCCGCCGGTGGCTGCCTTGCTTTCTCCTCACATCCCTGAGAATTTCGCGGGCGGCGTTGTAGCCGGGCGCCCCCGTCACGCCTCCTCCCGGATGGGTCCCGGAGCCGCACATGTAGAGGCCTTTGATCGGCGCACGATAATTACCGTAGCCCAGGACCGGGCGCGCACTGAAAAGCTGGTCGAGCCCGAGCGCGCCGTGGAAGATGTCGCCCCCGATGAGCCCGAATTCCTGTTCGAGATTGGCCGGGGTCAGGATGCACATTCCCAGGATGCTGTCGGCGAAGTTGGGCGCATATTCGGTGACCTTTTCGATGACGGTTTGCGCGGCCGCATCGCGCCCGGTTTCCCAGGCCTGCCCCTCCGGCAATTCCGGAGCGAAGTGCTGACAAAACAGGCTGGCGACATGCTTCCCGGATGGCGCCAGGCTGTCATCCACGGTGCTCGGGATCAGCATTTCCACTACCGGGCTGCGAGACCACCCGTAGGTCTTTGCGTCCAGCCACGCCTGATCCATGTAGCCCAGGCTGGGCCCGATGATGATACCGGCCTGATGCTCCGGCTGGATGCCGTTGCCACGAAGACACTCGAAGCGGGGCAGCTCGGAAAGCGCCACGTTCATGCGCAGGGTTCCAGAGCCGCAGCGATAGCGCCGGATTCTGCCTAAAAACTCGGGCTCGAGGGCGGACGGCTCGATCAGGTCCAGATAAAGCAGTTTCGGATTGACATTCGCCACCACCGTTCGCGCGGGAATTTCGCGGCCGTCGTCGAGGAACACGCCAACGGCATGACTCTCCCGCACGCGGACCCGGGAAACTGCTGCGCCAGTCTCGATTTCGACACCCAGCCGCCCGGCCTCCCTGGCCATCGCCTGGGTGATGGCGCCCATGCCGCCCACTGCGTGGCCCCAGACGCCACGACGGCCGTTGACTTCTCCAAAGGCGTGATGGAGGAGGACATATGCGGAGCCGTCGGCATAGGGACTGGCATAGTTCCCGACCACCGCATCGAAGCCGTACAGCGCCTTCAGGGGATTCGACTCGAACCAGTCATCCAGAACGGCTCCGGCGCTGCGCGTGAATATTTCGTGCAAATCGCGCTGGCCCGCGGGACCGAGTCGATGCAGGTCCCGCCCCAGGCGAAGCGCGCGCCACAGGTCGGCTATTCCGCCTCCGGGAGAGGGCGGCGTTTCGAGTACCAGGGCGCGAAGCCGATCCGCCACCCTCCCAATCATGGACTGAAACGCGGGCAGGCGATCGGCGTCACGGGTCGAGAAGCGCCGGACTTCCACCGCGAATGCGTCGTCGTCCGCCGGTACCCGCAGCGCGTCGCCGTTGGGCAACGGCAGCAGGTTGGACATGGGTCTCTCGAGGATCTTCAGCCCGTGCTCGGCGAGCCTGAGATCACGGATCACACGGGGGTTGAGCAGGCTGACCGTGTAGCTGGCGGTGGAATTGCGGAAACCGGGGTGGAACTCTTCGGTGACGGCGGCTCCGCCGACGATCGATCGCCGCTCGAGCACCTTGACGGAGAGCCCGGCGCCGGCCAGGTAACAGGCGCAGGTCAGGCCGTTGTGACCACCGCCGATAATGACAGCATCGTAATTTCTCTCAGCCATCCTGCCGCCCCCCGTTTCCGAAAGGAATTATAGAGAAGCGTCAGACCTATTGGCGGCGAAGGACGATCTGAATTCCGGGATTCCGGTGTTCGGACGACGCAGGAATCACTCAGCCTTTTTTGGCAATCTGCAGTTCCTCTGCAGACGCCGCTTCGTCCCGGGCCACCATCACCTGCTGGCCCGATCGCAAGCGCTCCGCTCCGCGGACGACGACGGGGTCGCCGCCGCGAATATCGCCGCGCACCTCGATATAGCTGCCGTTTCCGATGCCGGTGGTGACCGCAACCTGGTCCACGGTGTCGTCATCCTTGAGCCGGAAGACATAAATGGCATTCTGCCGCAGCACGAGGGCGTCTCGCGGCACCGCGACTACCTCGACAGGCTCTTCTTCAGGAAGAGCGACACGGACGGCTGAACCGATCACCCAGTCGGAGCCGTCCAGGGCGATGCGGATTTCGATCATTCGCGAAACCTCGTCGCCCACGGGAATAACGGCGCGAATGGGGCTGCGTACTTCCCGGGCGCCCTCGCGCACGCTTACCTCCAGACCCTCGCGTATGTGAGCGGCCACCGACAAAGGCGCCTGGGCCCGCACTTCCACGTTTCGGGTGTCCACCACGCGAGCCACTTCGCCGCCGACGGATATGTATTCGCCGGCATCCCGGAAGCGCTCGACGATCCGGCCGCCGAACGGCGCGCGAATCGACGAGTTCTCTATCAGGTAGAGCGTCTGCTCCCGCGCCACCCGGGCCTGTACCAGGTCCTGGGCGGTCATGTCCCTCTCGGCCTCGATCTCGTCCAGCGCGTTCCTGGCGGCGATATTCTGGCTGGCAAGCTGCTTCTGGCGCGCCAGCTGTTTATCCGAATAGGCGAGAGACGCCTCCAGGCGACGGATAGTGGCCTGGTTATCCTTGAGCTGGAGGCTAAGGCGGTGGTCATCGATTCGCGCGATCACGTCACCGGCATCCACCTCCAGGCCCACATCGGCGACCCAGGTCAGCCGGCCGGCCACTTCTGCAGCCACCGCGGCATCCTGACGACTGACCACGGTGCCCGGCGCAAGGACAGACGAGGCCATGCTCCGGACCTCGGCCAGCGCTACCTTCACCGGAGCGGGCGGAGGTCCCTGTTGCGCATCGGCCGAGAGAGACCAGACGAGCAGGACCGTGACACCGGCCGCCAGGGCAAAGCGGGGTAAGAACTTGGCTTTCATAGTACGTCTCTCCAGTGTCACGCGGCCGGCTCCAGCTCCGGCTGGCGAGCGGGGTGTGGTGCCTCACTGCCGGCGACCGGGTCCCGCTCTCCGACCCGCAGCAGCGAGGGTAGAAGAACAAGAGTGAAAATCGTGCTGACGCACATGCCGCCGACAATGACGGTGGCCAGACCACGGTAAATTACGCTGCCGGTGCCCGGCATCAGGACCAGGGGCAGCATACCGAAGATGCTGGTCAGGGTGCTCATAAAAATGGGTCGCAGGCGCAGCCTGAGCGCCTGGTGAATCGCCTCGGCCCGGGAAAGCCCCTCGCGCTCCGCCACCCTCGTCTGGTGAACCAGCAGGATGGCGTTATTGACCACCAGCCCCAT
>JASFOT010000238.1:0-4432 GCA_050116375.1 Gammaproteobacteria bacterium
TCGCCCGCCGTTCGGGCGGCTTCGGGCTGAATCGGGATTCGCGTCGGCGGCGGGCGACCGTGGAAAAAGATCTGGCCGCTGTCTCCGATCTTCTGAAACGGCACCAGCTGGCTGCCGCCCGCGAGGCCCTGTCATCCCTCGTGCATGAACGGCCTGAAGATCCGGAACTGGCCGATATGCTCGCCGAGCTTCTGTTGCTGGAGCGATCGCCCGAGGCGGCGGTCCAGGTGGCGAGGCAAGCGCTTCAGCTGGGGGGCGAGAGCGCAGATCGGCTCGACCGGCTGGGCCGGTGCCTCAACAATCTGGGAGAACTGGAAGAAGCGGAACGGGTTTTCAGACAGGCCCTGAGTCACGATCCTTCCCGCGCGGAAACCTGCACGAACCTGGGACATGTGCTGCGCCGCCAGCGCCGCCTCGGGGAAGCGGAGGAGGCTCTGCTCCGCGCCCTGGAGATGAATCCTGGCCATACGCGTGCCCTTCGTACCCTCGGCATGATCCGCCTGGTATCCGGTGAGCCCGCGGAGGCCGCCCGTCTTTTAAGACAGGCTCTCCAGAACGACCCCGGTGAGCCCGGCCTCCTGGGACACCTGGGCATCGCGCTGCACCGGTCCGGAGACCTGGAAGCTGCGGAAGGTGCGTATCGTGCCGCGCTGGAGAAGGACGACACAAACACGGAAACATGGATGAACCTGGGCATCACCCTCCAGGAGGCGGGGCACCTGGAAGAGGCGATCCGGGTTTACGAATCTGCTGGAACGCGGTCTCCGACAAACGCGGCGCCCCGGCACCGTCTGGCGGAGGCACTGCTCATTGCCGGGAAGCCGGAGCGGGCCCTCGCCATCGCTGAAGAGGCGGAAACCCTGGACCCGGGGCACCCGACCGGCGTGGCCATCCGCATCGTCGCGCTGCAGGCGCTGCGTCGGGATGACGAAGCTCGACGTCTGCTCGGTCTCGATACGCTGATTGACGGCGTCGACCTGGAGTGCCCGCCGGGCTATCCGAACCTGAAGGCCTTCAATCGCGCCCTGGCGAACCACGTTCTGACCCATCCGACGCTGTCTTTTGAGCCCGAAGGCCACGCGACACGCCGGGGTCGGCACACCCGCGATCTTCTGATGGACGAAAAAGGGCCGGTCGCGATTCTCGAGGACGCCGTCATCCGGGCGGTGGATGGCTACCTCCAGCGAAGGACTCCTGTCGCGGACCACCCGTTCCCCGGTCCCGTGCCCCGCAGGCACCGACTGACAATGTGGGCGGTGGTGATGGAGACAGAAGGCCATCAGCTGCCTCACATTCATCCGTCGGCGTGGCTGAGCGGGGTTTATTACGTGCAGTTGCCCGAAACGCTGGGTTCCAGACAAGAGGATGCGGCAGGCTGGATCGAGTTCGGGCTGGCGCCGGATGAGCTACGCTCTTCGCCGGACATGCCGGTCCGGCTGGTGGAGCCCGTGGAGGGGCGCATGTATCTGTTTCCCTCGTATCTGTATCACCGAACCATCCCTTTCCCCGGTGATCATCGGCGGATAAGCATCGCCTTCGACGTTCTTCGCAGACCGGCTGGCTGACGCAATGGTTCCGCGAATCCGAATGCTGTCTTTCCTCGAGGGCGCGGAAGCCGCGACCGGTGCCTGCGTGGTCATCGACGTTTTCCGGGCCTTTTCCCTGGTTCCCTGGGCATTGATGGGCGGAGCGCGCATGGTCGTGCCGGTCCGAACCGAGGCCGAGGCCCTGGCCTGGAAGCGCCGGGATCCCACGGTTCTGCTTGCCGGTGAGCGGGACGGCAAGCCGCTGCCCGGTTTCGATTTTGGCAACTCCCCTTCCGAAATCCGACGTGCGGACCTGGCCGGAAGGGTCCTGATTCACCGCACGAGCGCCGGAACCCAGGGGCTCCTCGCGGCCCTGGAAGCCGGGGCTTTCCCGGTTCTGGCCGGAAGCTTCCTGACGGCCGGCGCCACGATCCGTTATCTGAAGTCCCTGGAACTCTCCGAGCTCAGCATCGTGGCCATGGGCTGGAATGCCCGGGACGAAGCCCTGGAGGACGTGCTGTGTGCAGAGTTCCTGAAGGCGCGTCTGCTGGGAGAGCATCCCGATTTCGGAGCCCTGCGTTCGGAGATCCGTGAACATCCGACGGGCCAAAGATTTTTTGATCCCCGCCTGCCCTGGTTTCCGGAGGAGGACTTTGAACACTGCATGGAGCTGGATCGCTATGATTCGGCCATCGTCGCCACGGTGGACGACGCGTACGGAATCCGTCTGCAGGCGGCGGACTGAAGCCTGACCGCTGTTTCAGCCGCCCTGGCGGGCCCTCTCGATGGCGGCATCGATATCTTCCCGGCTCCTCCGGAGCATCTCCGAAATACGCTGCCGCTCCTCGGCGGACAGCCCCGATCCGGCCTCCGGGAGTTCTGCGGACTCGGTGCCGATCTGCCGGCGCGTTACGTAGAGTATCCGCGCTGCCTTGATGATCTGGCGATGCAGCTCGGAAACGTATGCCGTGTCATTCATCAGAGAGGATGCCATTTCTGAAGTGATCAGGTCCTCGCGTATCAGCTTGTCCAGATGGCCGTTGTCGACGACGTTGTCGGCCGCCGCACGCTGCTGGAGTTCCTGGATTCGCTGATTCGCGAATTCGGGATCGTCGATTTCCCGAAGTTCGATGAGGGCTCGTATCAGTTCCCCGATGTGCAGTCGGAACCGGTCGTACTGACTTCGCATCTCGGCGTTGTCGGACGTGGCGTACGTGAGCATGTTTTTCCGAACCAGCCTCAGGGCCTTCACAGCGTTGACCCAGGACTTGGCCGATTCCCGAAGCTCGTGGGCGTTGGCCGCCTGTTCGCCGGACATCCGTGGCTGAGCCTTGACGCTGAATTCGAGGATGGCGCTGTAGATCGCCTTGACGCGACTTTGATAAAGATCCTTGAGGGGGATTTTTTCAATGGCCCGGGACCTGGAGACGACCTGATCCATGGGCTCGGACCCGAGAATGTCCCCGGGCGACAGTCCGATGGCACGGGCAATAATGTCGAGTACGTTGAGGGCGAGATGCTGGGTCTCGCGCGTCAGGGCCACCAGAGCCGCGTCCGGGTAGTCGACGAGAGAATCCACCAGGAAACGTGGCTGCTCGACCCCGTCAACCACGAGTTTTTCCGGCAGCACTTTCTCGAGAAAGATCACCAGGCGATCGACCAGCGGCAACATGATGAGGACGCCCAGCATGTTGAAAAGCGTATGGAAGGAGGCGAGCTTCAGAGTGTAGTCATTGTCAGCAATGCCTACCCATGCCGCGAAAACATCCACAAGTGCGGCCAGTTGCGAGATGAACAGAACAGCGATCAGCCCCGTGGTCAGATTGAAAACCAGATGGGCGCCTGCCAGTCGACGTCCGGCAGTCTTGGCGCCCATAGCGCCCAGAACGGCGGTGATGGTGGTGCCCACGTTGGTGCCGATAGCCAGGGCGAGGGCGTTGTAATACGTCACCTGCCCGGCCACCAGGGCCGCGATCGTCAGCATCAGTACCGCGTGGCTGGATTGCATGACCACGGTGGCGAATATCCCGATAAGGACAAAGACCAGGGTGCCTGCAAATCCCTCCAGGGCGAAACGGCTGAGGTCCATGCCCTGGCTGACGGCCTCGAATCCCTCCTTGATGAACTGAATCCCCAGGAACAGGAACGCGATGCCCAGGAGTACGTTGCCGGCGCCCTTCATGGTATTCGACTTCTGATACATGAAGAGAATGCCGAATACGGCCATTGGCATGGCATATATCGCCAGGTCGATCTTGACTCCGAAGGAGGCCATCAGCCAGGCGCCGGTAGTGGTGCCGATGTTGGAGCCGAAGATGATTCCGATCCCCTGCGCAAGGCCTATCAGCCCGGCGGAAAGGAACGTGATGGTGATCAGGGAAACCAGCGAGCTGGACTGCATCAGCGCCGTGGTCACGAGACCGAATCCCATACTTCGCAGGCGGGTGCCGGTGCTGGCTGCGAGCACTTTCTCGAGCACCCCCCCGGTGAAGGCCTGAAACCCTTTTTCCAGGGACAGCATGCCGAACATGAAGAATGCGACGCCCGCAGACAGACGCAGAAAGTCCTCGCTGGTCCAGAATCCCCACGCCAGAGCCAGAATGATCGCGGGCAGTGTCAGGCGTTTGAACAGGTACATCGCCGGGTTCCGCGGCAAAATCTGAAGGAAAGCCTAAAGGTGTATTGAGTGACTTTGCAACTCGCGACAGGACCCATCCGGCGCTATAGTGATCAGGGGCAGAAAAAAACGGCTGAGACCGATAATGAATAACAACTGGGAGCCTGACAAACCGGGCCAGGGCGTCGAGGGCGAGTGCCCGAAGCTCCAGAGCAAACCGGAACGCACGGACTGGTACACAAAAAAGGGAACGCTGCGTAGCAAGGTGTATAGCTCTCACCTGAGGAGG
>JASFOT010000239.1:0-4423 GCA_050116375.1 Gammaproteobacteria bacterium
AGGACCCACACAAGGCGGGTCCTGTTTGATGGTGCACACGGAGAGAATATTCGTCCGTTTTGCGAGCCCGCCTCTCCAGAGTCCGCTCGCTCACTTGCGTTCGCTGCCGCGGAGAGCGTCGGATCACGGGAAGGCAGGCCGGTGGCACACCTCAGTCGTGCGGCGTCAGCTCCGCCCCTTTCGGCGTGACCTCGGACTGCCGATGCGGGAATTTCTGGATCAGTATCATGTGGTCCCGCAGCGTGTTCTGCACCGGCGTCACCGCGAACAATCCGGGGTACAGCTGGCCGTACTTCTCGCCGGGATCGCGCCTCACGTTGTAGAACTCCATCCCCGGCAGGCCGCCGTGGCCTTCGACGATGTGGATCTTGAAGTCCTCGTAGCGGATGGCGCCGATCTGCCCGCCGCTGTAATGGAAAATGGCATTTCGGCGACCGTGCCCCTCGCCCATCAGCAGCAGTGCGGTCTGATCGACGCCGTCGGTGATCCTGTCGTCGGGAACCTCCTTCATCGCCCCACCAAGCCGGGCCGCGGTGGTGAACAGGTCCGTTACGTGGAGTATATCCACAGGATCCTGTCCCGGCTCGATCATGCCGGGCCACCAGGCGACCGCCGGCACGCGCACGCCGCCCTCCAGGACGTCGCCCTTGGCGCCGCGCAGCCACGAATAGCCGGAGTTCGGATAGAAGGCGTACATGGGCCCGTTGTCGCTGATCCAGACGACCAGGGTGTTCTCGGCGATGCCTTCGGCCTTCAAGGTGTCGAGTAGCTGCCGGATGTGATCGTTGTGAGCGGCCATCGCGGATGCTTGAGCATTCACCTTGTCAACGTGAGGATCGTTCTGGTGAGTCCGCGAGCCTTGCAGCTGCTGAGTGTAGGTGGCCCAGTAGATGAAGAACGGATTCTCGTCGTCGGCCTTGTCCCTGACGTATTCCGTGATCTGCCGGATCGACTCGGCCTCGAAAGCCTCCTGTTTATCCGGGCCGAGCTCTCCCGCCGGTCCCTCTATGGGCGTGCGAGCCTGGCGTTTGAATTGCGACGTGACAGGAAGCGGACAGGAGGTCTCAGGGAAGTAGTTGAATACTCAACACCGGCACCTGGAGTTCTCGGCTTCCCCGGGATGTCGCTATTCAGCCTGGTTCACGCCAATCCTTGTGGGCTTCATGAGCAGGGAGCCGAGAATCCTCACCCTGTTCCGCCATTCGTTCTGCCAGCCACTGAAACCACTCAAACAAGAGGTCGTGATTCTGACTGCGCCTGGATGCCTCGATCCACCGTCTCAGTTTTGCCCAAATCAGTACGGCAGCGCCGCCGACAAGATCACGCATGGCATCCAGGGGCACTACCCCCTTGTAGATCAGAAGGCCGATCGTCTCGAACTTGAAGCCGACTCGAAGACCGGCAGAGACGTAGTCGTCGCCGAGGCCTTCAAATTCTTCAGCCGATATGTCGTCGGGCAGGTTGGCCAGGAGCCGATAGGCCTCGGTAAATTCTCGATCCTCAAATGACCTGGCAAGCTCCATGATCGAATTCGTTCGAACCTGCCTGCGATGCTGCTGCACCTGGATCGACCCGAACACGATACCGAATATGATCGCGAGAACCCCAAGTATCTCGGCTATGCTTGCCCAGTCGGCGAGTGTCATCCTCGCGAGTCTACACGAATGCCCAGCACCATCTTGTGGTCGATCAGCGGATAAGTCGAATAAAGAGGATCCCGCAAGTACGTTGAGCCAGGCGAAATGTGCCTGGCGCCCGGATGAGCGGCCAGCTCCAGGAACGTGGTGCGGCCAACGGCTGATCGTTTCCGGTGAGAAATACGAGAAAGTCTGCCGGGTTGGGGGTGGTGAACGAACGGGTTCGTCGCGTTGCCGTCACACGGCACCGCTCAGGACTGGATTGATCGGCGCTACGCCGAATCGCCGCCACAGTACTCGCAGGTGTCATCGGGCACATCCCTGTGTCCTGCCGATTTGTCGATATCGATCCGGAACACGCGCTTGAGGCGTTGTGCCCAGGTCATGGCTCAGCGTCGCTCGGGCTCAGCCCGCGCGAAACAGGTGTCTCAATTCCATATTCGTCGCCTAAACGCCGCCTTCAACTCCCGTTTCGTGATCGTTTAGGCTGCTCTAAGCTCCTTCAGCGCGCGTTTCGGCGGGAATTTAGGTAATGGGACGGGCACTTACCTTGGTCCGACCCCGGGGACCGGCGTCAGGCGGTGCCCCTGGCGAGCAGCAGCTCCCGGTAGGCCCCCGGTGCTATTCCTGTCCAGCTGCGGAACGCCCGGTTGAAGGCCGACTGCTCGGAGTAGCCCACCCGCAGGGCGATGTCCGTCAGCGGCCGGTCCAGGTCGGCGAGCTCGCCCTTTGCCCGCTCGAAGCGGGCCTGCGACAGTACCCGGGCGTAGGTCGAGTTCTCCTCCTTCAGCTTTCGCTGCAGGGTCCGCCTGCTCAGGCCGAAGATGGCGGCCACGGTGTCTATCGACGGTGTCCCATCCATCAGGTAGGGCCCCAGGATGCCGAGCAGCGACTCCGTGAGAGCCGTCGGTGGCCCGGCCAGGTCGACAGGTCTCTCGATCGACTCCACGGTCGGGTTGGGGGTGATCAGTACCTCGGCCGGCACGTCAAAGCCCGCGTAGTCATCGTGCAGCACGAGTCGCACACCGTCTTGGGTCAACGGCGTCGCGTGCTGGCCGCGCACTCCCTCGGCTGCCAGCCGCCGGCTATACACGCGTTGCGGTAGCCATTCCCGCCCGCAGAACTGCCGGAACAAGCTCACGAACACGTGGGTCGTGTACGCCTCGGTGATGTCATACCCCGGCACTTCGGGCCCCAGCAGCTTCTTGTGGCAGAGGCGGACCGTATCGGCGTGCGGCTCCATCCACATGCGCAGGTGCGTCGACTGGAACTGTGCGAGCCTGACGATCCGTGCAATGGCGACGTAGAGGGTCGGCGATGCCCCGATGGCGCCCCGTAGGACGGGGTGCAGGCCTTGAAGGGCCATCCGCTGCGTCACGCGCTGACCGAGGTCGTCGAGTCCCTCGCGACGGCACACGGCATCCAGGAACTCGCGCATGGCGCCATACGAGACCCAGGCATCCGGCATCTCGTCGAAATGCGACGGCAGCCTTGCCCGGCGCAGATAGCCCGACAACGGCACCCCCAGCGAAACCAGTGTCCCCGCGAACGCTGAAAAGGTGGCGCCTTTCGTCAGTGCAATCGTCCGAGGCAATGCAAGCTCTGAACCGCAACGGATTCTCCGTCGACCTCAGTATAGCGCCGATCTACTATCGGCAAGAGGAGGAGTCGGCCATGGCGGCCTGACTCAATCAAAAAGGTCTCCGGGAAAGCCGGTGCGGTTCACTCCCTGGTCCTGTTAATCACTTGGTCGGTGGTTCGAGTCCGCCCCGGGGAGCCAACTTCTTAAGAAAGGTCGCCTGAGGGCGGCCTTTTTTGATTGTGGGCCGGCAGAGTCCGAACCGCCGGGCACCATTGACAGGTCCGGGTGCAGGATTCGACACGGGAAGACCGGAGACCTGAAAATCCTGGGATCTCGCTCCACTGCCCTTCTCGCCAACGACGGCGAGCCGAGCGGATCGCCGTAATGACGGCCGGAGGCCGCCTGCCGGGAACCTGCCCTGCTACGCCACGCCGGCGTGTTCCAGCACGATCACCAGAACACTGACCGCGAACCCGACGACCGTAAACACGCCGGCCAGTTTCCCGGCGTGTTCGTACGCCTCGGGAATCATCGTGTTGGCAAGCATCATCAGAATCGCGCCGCCGGAGAATGTCAGAACGAACGAGATCGCGGCTGGCGAGACGCCATCGAGCAGAGCGTAGCCTGCGGCCGAGGCGGCCGCGCAGACGACGGCGATGGATACCCACAGGACCAGGATCTTCGTGCGACTCCAGCCCCCGGAACGCATGCCGGTGGTTCCGGCGACGGCTTCGGGAATATTCGAGATGAACACCGCGACCAGCATCGCCACGCTGACAGCCCCACCTTCTAGGATGCCGAGACCGATAACGACGGACTCGGGGATGCCGTCCAGGATGATCGCGAGAACGAGCGGGACAATCAGGCTCGACTGATGGGAGGCGCTGATGGACTTCCTGCCGCCGGCGCCCATCTTTCCGATAATGATGTCACTAAACAGAAATACGCAGGCACCGGTGAAGAATCCCAGAGCGGGAACGCCGGTGAGCTGCGCACTCTGCACAGCCTCGAAGACGAGTTCATAGGCGACCGCGGACAGCAGCACGCCGGCTCCGAACGCCATGATGACGCCGAGGGTGCGTTTGCCAATCGTGAGCCAGGACCCGAGAATTCCGCCGACGACCAGCGACGATGCGGCGATCAAGGCCCAGATGAATGCACTCCACATGATCTGCTACCCCTTCCTGTCTGCCTGTCTGCCCGG
>JASFOT010000240.1:0-4396 GCA_050116375.1 Gammaproteobacteria bacterium
TTTGACCCCGTCCAGCCACGAGTGCTCCCGCGGACTGTGGCTGACCGAACTTGACTGCAGCGAGTCCTCGAACTTGCGGAGCAGTTCCCTCTGCTGCTTGTTGAGCTTGACCGGCGTTTCCGCCGTGACCCTGACCATCAGATCGCCTGTCATCCCTCCCCGGACGGGTTTCACGCCTTTGCCTCGAAGCCGAAACACCCGCCCGGTCTGGCTTTCTTCGGGGATCTTGAGGGATACCTCGCCGTCCAGTGTCGGCACGTCCACCGAGCCGCCAAGCACCAGAGTGGAAAAACTGACCGGAATCTCGCAGGCGAGATCCGCGCCCTGGCGTTCGAAAATCGGGTGGGGCCGAACGTTGATCTCAACGTAAAGATCGCCGGGCGGTCCTCCGTTGCGCCCCACCTCACCCTCGCCGGCCAGACGGATTCTATCGCCGGAATCCACTCCCGGCGGAATCTTGACCGACAGGGTCTTCATCTCACGGACGCGGCCCTCTCCGTGGCAAACCCGGCAGGGATTCGAAATGATGGTACCGGCACCGCGACACCGGGGGCAGGTCTGCTGAATCGAAAAGAATCCCTGCTGCATGCGTACGGTGCCGCTGCCGCCGCAGGTCTCGCACGTGGTGGGGCCGCTGTCCTTTTCAGCGCCGCTGCCACCGCACTCGCCGCATTCGGCCATCACCGGCGCCCGAATGGTGACCTCGTCGCCGAAAGCCGCCTGCTCCAGTTCCAGCTCCAGCTCGTAGCGCAGGTCCGCACCGCGAAACACCCGTGACCGGCCTCTGCTTCGACCGCCCCCGAAAATGTCCCCGAACACGTCGCCGAAAATGTCGCCGAAAGCGTCGGCCGCGCTGAAGCCACCGCCACCGGCCGCGTGGTCCACTCCGGCGTGCCCGAACTGGTCGTAGGCTGCCCGTTTGCGGGGATCGCCCAGGATCTCGTAGGCTTCCTTGGCCTCCTTGAACCTGGCTTCGGCCTGATCGTCACCCGGGTTCCGGTCCGGGTGATATTTCATGGCCAGCCGCCTGTAAGACTTCTTGAGTTCCGTCTCCGTCGCGTTCCTGGCAACGCCGAGGATCTCGTAATAGTCCCGTTTTGACATGAGCATCGATCCTCGACGTGGTCGTGATGCATGGTTGGCCCGGAGGCGGCGAAATGGAGACGCCGGCGCCGACCGGCGCCTCCACCTTTGTCGTGATTACTTGTCTTCCTTGACCTCTTCGAATTCAGCGTCCACGACATCCTCGCGCTGGCCGCCACCGGCGCTGGCGGCCGGCTCCTCGGCTTTGCCTTCGGCGGCCTGCTCCGCATAGACACGCTGAGCAAGACTCGCGGACGCCTCGGCAAGAACGCGGGACTTGGTTTCGATAGCTGCCTTGTCATCGCTCTTGACGGCTTCCTTCAGATCCGAAATGGCCGACTCGATCTTGGCCCTCTCTTCCGCCTGAACCTTCTCGCCGAGTTCCTCCAGCGACTTCTCGGTGGCGTGGATCAGAGCCTCCGCCTGGTTTCTCGCCTCGACGGTTTCGCGGAACTTCTTGTCCTCTGCCGCATGGGCTTCCGCATCCTTGACCATACGATCGATCTCGTCATCGCTCAGACCGCTGGAGGCCTTGATGACGATGTTCTGCTCCTTGCCGGTCGCCTTGTCCTTCGCCGAGACATTGAGAATTCCGTTGGCGTCGATGTCGAAAGTCACCTCCACCTGCGGAATCCCACGGGGCGCCGGCGGAATATCCGCCAGGTCGAATCGACCCAGAGACTTGTTGTCCAGCGCGCGTTCCCGCTCGCCCTGGAGCACATGGATGGTGACCGCAGTCTGATTGTCCTCTGCGGTCGAGAACACCTGCTGA
Source organism: Gammaproteobacteria bacterium (assembly GCA_050116375.1). GTDB lineage: Bacteria > Pseudomonadota > Gammaproteobacteria > Steroidobacterales > XN24 > JAHEFR01. The sequence continues at coordinate 1,856 of JASFOT010000240.1, forward strand.
GCCTTCGTGGGAATGGTGGTGTTCTTGTCGATCAGCTTGGTCATTACGCCGCCGAGGGTCTCGATCCCCAGGGAAAGCGGCGTGACATCCAGCAGCAGGACATCCTTGACGTCTCCGGCGAGAACGCCGGCCTGGACCGCCGCTCCGATCGCGACTGCCTCGTCCGGGTTGACGTCCTTGCGCGGATCCTTGCCAAAGAAATCCTTGACCGCCTCCTGCACCTTGGGCATGCGGGTCTGGCCACCCACCAGGATGACGTCGTCCACGTCATTGACCGAAAGACCGGCGTCTTTCAGGGCGATACGGCAGGGCTCGATCGTCCGCTTGATCAGATCTTCCACCAGGGATTCGAGCTTGGCCCGGGTCAGCTTGATATTCAGATGCTTCGGGCCGCTCGCGTCTGCCGTGATGTACGGGAGGTTGACCTCGGTTTGCTGACCGGCGGAGAGCTCGATCTTGGCTTTCTCGGCGGCCTCCTTGAGGCGCTGCATGGCCAAAGGATCCTTGCGGATATCGATGCCGCTTTCCTTCTCGAACTCCTTGACCAGGTAGTCGATGATCCGGAGGTCGAAATCCTCTCCGCCGAGGAACGTGTCGCCGTTGGTCGCGAGAACCTCGAACTGGTGCTCGCCGTCCACCGACGCGATCTCGATGATGGAGATATCGAAAGTTCCGCCGCCCAGATCGTACACGGCCACCTTCCGGTCACCACGCTGCTTGTCCAGTCCATAGGCCAGCGCCGCAGCCGTGGGCTCATTGATGATCCGCTTGACTTCGAGGCCCGCGATCTTGCCGGCGTCCTTGGTCGCCTGCCGCTGGGAATCGTTGAAATAGGCGGGTACCGTGATGACCGCTTCGCTGACCTCTTCTCCCAGATAATCCTCTGCGGTCTTTTTCATCTTCATCAGGACCCGAGCCGAGATCTCGGGCGGCGCCATCTTCTTGCCGTGGGCCTCAACCCACGCGTCGCCGTTTTCCGCCTCCACGATCTTGTAGGGCACCATGTCCTTGTCGCGTGCCACCACTTCATCGCTGTAGCGACGGCCGATGAGACGCTTGACGGCAAAAAGGGTGTTCTGGGGATTGGTGACAGCCTGACGCTTGGCGGGCTGTCCCACCAGCACTTCGTCATCCTTGGTGAACGCCACCACCGACGGCGTCGTGCGATCGCCTTCGCTGTTCTCGATGACCTTGGCCGCCTTGCCCTCCATGATGGCCACGCAGGAGTTGGTCGTGCCGAGGTCGATTCCGATTACCTTACCCATGATTTTCGATCTCCAGGAAATGTGTTACGCAAATGGCTGAAAACTGTGACTTATTGTGAAATGGGGTTGCGGGCGACTCATATCAAGGGCTGTTCTCGTCATCCGCCGCGCGCGCCACGATCACACGTGCCGGTCGCAGCAGGCGGTCGTGAATCCTGTATCCCTTCTGCACGACCATCAGCACCGTCCCCGGCTCGTGGCTCTCGGAGGGCTGCGCCGCCATGGCCTCGTGCAGTTCGGGGTCGAACGGCTCGTCCTCGGGGTTCACCTCGCTGATTCCGAACTTGGCCAGGCATTGATCGAGAAGCTTCAGCGTGGCCTGGAAACCCTGCGCCATCGCCGAGCCCGAGTCGGAGTCGGTTGCAGCCTGCAGACCCATCTCCATGGTGTCCTTGACGGTGAGGAGCTCGCCGGCCAGTCGCTCGATGCCGTATTTATGAGCGTTCTCGACCTCCCGGGCCGCCCGACGCCGGACATTTTCCAGCTCCGCCACCGCGCGGAGGTGCTGCTCCCGCTCCGCCGCCAGCTCTGCTTCGAGAGCCTCCAGGCGAGCGTGCAAATCTTCGGTTGAGGACGGGACCGGCCCGGGCTCCGTCACCTCCTCCTTCGAGGCACTCCCGGGTGTGGTGACGGCGGTATCTTCCTCGTGCTTGTCCATGTGGTTTCTCCAATGCCAGCGAACCCTCCGGCAAGGATCCGGAGAGAAAAATTTGTGTCGTGCGGCCGTTCTGCCGCGAATGTGGGGGCTAATCGAGAGATTTCAAGGCCGTACCGAGCAGACGCGCCGTGACGTCGACGATGGGGATCACACGCTCGTAGGCCATCCGGGTCGGCCCGATGACGCCGAGGACGCCGACCACGTCCTCGTCCACCGAATAGGGCGAGACCACCACGCTGCAGTCGTCGAGGATCTGATACCCGGATTCGCCGCCGATAAAGATCTGCAGGTCCGCCGATACCATGGCCTTGTCGAGGAGATGGAGAATATCGCGCTTGCGATTGAACGCCTCGAAAAGTTCCCTGAGTTTCTCCACGTCCGAAAGTTCCGCGAAATCCATAAGGTTGGTTTCGCCGGCCAGGTAATAACCGGCGCCCTCCTCCCGTTCGGCAGCCTCGAACACGGCCTGGGCCATGTTGATCGCGTCAGCCATCATCCGGTTCATGGTCTCGCGGGTCTGGCGCATCTCGGTCAGGATCTTCTCTCGAACCTTGATCAGCGTATGACCGGCGAACTGCTGATTGAGGTAATTCGATACTTTCTTCAGCTCATCGGCCG
>JASFOT010000241.1:0-4388 GCA_050116375.1 Gammaproteobacteria bacterium
GTCCTCGAGGACCATCTCGCCGTCGTCGAGCCGTACCAGCGCCTGCACGCCTTCGCCGGATTTCTTCTGGCGATTCTTGCGGGGCATCAGTACTGCGATCACTTCTCGGCTCATGAGATGGTCTCCTCTCGTCTGTGGTGAAATATGCAACGCCCGTGCCAAAAATTTTTTTTCATCTAAAACAGACAGTTGCGATCATTTCGAGGGAACGTCAGGGTGACCATTATTGTCACAAAGTGACTCCCGCCGAGTGCCCCGGACGGGCACCGTGGTAAAAACAAGCCTTTCGCCCGGGGGAAAGCAACCGTTGGATCACCGGACCTGCAGCAACTGTGATGCGCCCGTCGAGGGAGCCTTCTGCGGCGCCTGCGGACAGCCCGCCTACGTCCCGCTGACGTTCCGGAGGCTTTTCCGGGACTCGGTGCTCAGGATCTTCGACGTGGAGGCCGGGTTCCTGCACACCCTTGCCTCCCTCTCGACACGGCCGGGGATGAGTATCCGTCAGTATGTGAAAGGCCGCAGGCTGCCCTTTACCCATCCGGTGAGCTACTGCTTCGTGCTGGTCACCGTCTATGCGCTGACGATCAATCTGCTGGATCCGGGTCGAGCCCTGGATTCCTTGATTGATTTCAGCGACATAGAGCGTCGCGTCTACCACATCATTCACGGAATCCTGGCCTATCTGGTTTTTCTCATCTTCCTGCCGGTCGCCGCCATACAGGCGGCGCTTTTCCGACGATCCGGCTTCAGCGTGGCCGACACCTATGCGTTTTCCCTGTTCGTATCGGGCCATGTCCACCTGGCCTCCACCGTATTCGCCGCCGCCGGATGGCTGGCGAGTGCCGCCGGTGTCGCCGGGCTGATCGCAATCCAGTTCCTGTATCTGCTCTGGGCCATGACCGGCTTTTACGGGCTCTCGCGGCCGCCCGTGCTGCGTGCCCTTGCGGTGGCCATCGCCAATCTCGTCATTGCCAATATTCTGTCCCTGCTTGTCGGCAACCTCATCGTGGCCTCGGGACTCCTGGAACCTCTGGAATCTTTGCTTGCCTGATAGCGATAGACGGCCAGCGGATTTATATTTGCCTCTATGAACCAGATATCCACCTTTACAACATTGAAGCGCGTCCTGACGGTTGCCGTCAGCGCCATCATTGCCGCGACGGCCTGCTCCACGTCGCCGACCGGGCGTTCACAGCTGGCCTTCATGTCGGAACGGGATATGCGGGAGATGGGTCAGCAGGCCTTCTCGCAGATCAAGGCCCAGACCCCGCTTTCCCGGGACAGTCAGGCCATCGCAGTCGTTCGCTGCGTATCCGAGGCCATCACGTCCCGCCTCCCTGCGGATCAGCGGGGGGCCGGCTGGGAGATCCTCGTTTTCGATGACAATGCGGTGAATGCCTTCGCCCTTCCCGGGAACAAGATCGGCGTGTACGAGGGGATCTTCAGGGCCGCCAGGAATCAGGACCAGCTGGCCGCGGTCATCGGGCACGAGGTGGCCCACGTCATCGCGGAGCACGCCAACGAGCGGGTTTCGACGACCTACGCCACCCAGATGGGTGTCAACGTGGCCCAGGCGGCGGCGGGCGGCTCGGGCACCTACAGCGGCCAGCTCATGGGACTGCTAGGCGCAGGGGCCACGGTCGGCGTGATCCTGCCCTTCAATCGCAAACAGGAGAGCGAGGCGGACATCGTCGGACTGGACCTGATGGCCAGGGCGGGATTCGACCCGGCCCAGTCGATCCCGCTGTGGGAAAACATGGCCCGAATCGGCCAGGAGAAGCCGCCGGAGTTCCTCTCCACCCATCCCTCGGACGAGACGCGCATGGCGGGACTCAGGAAGAAGCTCCCCGAGGCCGAAACTCTCTACCGGGAAGCTCAGGAGAAAGGCTTCCAGCCGTCCTGCGGTTTCTAGGGCGGCGGAATCTCGATCCCGAGAAAGGCTAGATAGAGACGCGCCGTCTCCTCCGGCACCTCCAGCATGGGCAGGTGACCCACGCCGGGCATGATCTCTACCCGGGCGTCGTCCATGACCTCTGCCAGCAGTTCTGCGCCGGATACGTGGAGCACCCGGTCCCGGTCACCCCACATAATGAGCGTCGGGATGGGGGAATCCTCCAGCAGCGGCTGCAGCGGAGTCGCCGGCAGCGGGCGGCCATCCGGCCCCGCGGTCCGGATCTGGCGATAGATCCAGTTGTAATGATGAAAACGGGCCGCCGCCTGTCTGGCCAGGTGGCGTCGCATGGGACGCGGTATCCACGGACGCTCTTCGAACACCAGATCCAGCACATTGCCGTACTCGCCGGGACTGGAGATGATGAGCGGCGGGGCCTGGCCTTCGGCCACCATCCGCTCCGTGTCGCTGGCCTCCGCTCCGAGTACCCCGAGCGGGGCGACAAGCCAGAGGGTCTTGACCGTCTCCGGGTAGCGGGCCGCATAAGCGCCCGCGACATTGCCGCCGGTGGAACTGCCGCCCAGGTGAAAACGGGTCAGGCCCAGCTCCCGGACAAACTCGTGCAAACGGGCCGCCTGGGCCGCCACCGAGTAGTCGCCGCCTTCCACCAGCCCGCTGTCTCCGAACCCGGGCAGATCCGGAGCGATCACGCGCAGATGAGGCGTCAGGTATTTTGAAACCCTGGTCCAGTGGTCCTTGTTGGCCGCGAATCCGTGCAGAAGCACGACCACTTCCCCGTCTCCGCCCTCCAGATAGGACACAGGAGTGCCGTCGACCTCCGTCTCCAGCACATACAGACCGGACCTGAGGCGTTCGAAGTTGGAAATGAGCGCGTAGCCGAAGCCCGGGAGCAGAAACCAGGCCAGCACCGCCGAGGCGGTCAGCGCCAGCAGGCAGAAGACGAACCAGTGGCGGCGTATCAAGGTCATGAATGCCCGATTCGATTGCTCATCGGGCAGGATGATACGGCAAGCGGCGGCGCCCATGCAGGGAGAGTCAGCCGCGAAGCGGAACCGTGTGCGGATCAGGCCACGGTATTAGCGCCCTTCCGCCAGACGACCGGGGGGCCGGGAACCGAGGCCGGGGAGGCATCCTCGGACTCCGATGTCGGTAAGCGACGAAAACCGGGACAGGACGGGCCCAGGCGTGATCGTCGGGTAGGCCCGGACAAGTGAGGGCCCCAACTTGGACTTTTGAGGCTAAAAACAAAACGGCCGGGGCAAACGCCCCGGCCGCCTGGCGTCTTCTGTAGACGAGATTACCAGCAGTCGGTGCCGGCGCCGGAAACGCTCTTCACCCCGGTGTGAGTAATGCTAAGAGTCCCGCACTTGGCGTCCTTGGTCGCCTGGCCTAACTGGGGTACCGCCTCGACGGTAAACGCCGTGGCGCTGGCGCCGTCGGCGAGCCCGATGACATAAGTCCGGTCACCTGAGGTAGTCGCCACCTCTTTGCCGCCTCTGTCAATGGCGAAAGTACTGGCGCCCCAACCAAGGTCCGCCAGGTCGGTGGCGAAACCCTTGTTGTCCACGTAATACTGGGCCTGCCGGTCCATCACCTGGACGATGACGGACTTGGCCGCCCCTCGCTTGGTTCTCGTGACGTACTGTTGATAACCGGGAAAGGCGATGGCCGCCAGGATGCCGATGATGGCAATCACCATCATCAGCTCGATGAGGGTAAATCCGCGGGTTCGCTCCTGGGCCTCTGCCGCTGCTCGCACTTGATGTCGCATGGTCGTTCCTCGAATTTGAGGGCGGAGCACCGCCCGGATGCTCCGCCCCGGCTATTTACTGCCCGGGATCCTCTTCCTTGTACCAGAAGGTGCGCCACCGCTGGCGGCCCGGATACTCCTGCACCGTCAGGTCGGGTCTCAGGATGAACTTCGGCGGAAGAGACACCACCTCGGCGGGAATGCCGGCGGAGGCCAGTTTCTCCCAGCGATCCTCGGGCTCACCCGGCGACTCCTGTTCGTCGATGGGCCTGTCGCGGTTTACCAGGGCGTTGCCTTCCGCCAAGCCCACGGCATACAGGCGTCCCTCACCCTCCGGCGGTACGCAGGCATCATCCAGATCCGTCGAGCCCGGTGGCAGGAAGCTCGTGAAGAACACGATGCCGGACAAGGTGACCGGCGAGGCCAGACTCTTCTCGCCGCCAGCCGTCAAGCCGAGCTTCCAGCCCGTAGCGATATCACCCTCGGTACATGTGCTGGAAGCCGAGGTACAGCTGGTGATATCGCGAAGCTCGTCGAAGTTCTTGGGCACCACTGACCCGGTCTCCGGCGCCGTCAGCGTCGACACCTCCCGGTCCTTGATCATGAACATGTAGTTCTCCGTAGTCGTGCCGAGGGGCCTGGCCCGGTTGCCGGAACCGATGACTACCGCGTCGTAATCGCCGCTTTGATCCCGGAAAGGCACGATGTCCGGCGCGTGGAAGAAAC
>JASFOT010000242.1:0-4386 GCA_050116375.1 Gammaproteobacteria bacterium
AGCTGATCCGGTTCGACATGTCGGAGTACATGGAGCGGCACACGGTCTCGCGACTGATAGGCGCCCCGCCGGGTTACGTCGGATTTGATCAGGGGGGGCTGCTGACCGAGGCCATCACCAAGAATCCGCATTCCGTGCTGTTGCTGGACGAGATCGAGAAAGCCCACCCCGAGGTTTTCAACCTGCTTCTTCAGGTCATGGACCATGGGACGCTGACCGACAACAACGGACGGAAAGCGGACTTCCGGAACGTGATTATCGTCATGACCACCAATGCCGGGGCGCAGGAGATGAGCCGCGCCTCCATCGGGTTTACCGAGCAGGACCACAGCAGCGACGGTATGGAAGCCATACGCAAGATGTTCACTCCGGAGTTCCGCAACCGGCTGGACACGATTGTGCAGTTCCGTTCCCTGGATCAGCGGACCATCATTCGGGTGGTGGACAAGCTGATTGTCGAGCTTGAGGCGCAGCTTCAGGACAAGATGGTGACGCTGGAACTGAACGACGATGCGCGCCGCTGGATCGCGGATCGCGGATATGACGCCAGCATGGGCGCCAGGCCAATGGCGCGGGTGATCCAGGAGTACATCAAGCGACCGCTGGCTGAGGAGCTGCTGTTCGGCAAACTCACCGAGGGCGGGCACATTCGGGTGAGCGTGTCAGGCGACGGCGACTCGCTGGTGCTTGAAACGCAGGAGAATCTGCTGCCGGTGCCGGCAGGGGAAAGCGACTAGGCGAAGACCTCAGCGGCTTCGATAAACGATGCGCCCCTTGCTCAGATCGTAGGGCGTCAGTTCCACCGTCACTTTGTCACCGGTGAGAATTCGAATGTAGTTCTTCCGCATTTTGCCGGAGATGTGCGCCGTCACGACGTGACCGTTCTCCAGTTCGACACGGAACGTGGTGTTCGGCAGGGTCTCTACGACCACGCCTTCCATCTGAATTGCGTCTTCCTTCGCCATTTAATGCAGTCATTCCTCAGCTTGCCCGACAGGGCGGGCGCATTGTGCAGAATCTGAAACCCCTTTGCAATTTCACGCCCCGGCAGTCTGCCGGTCCGGCAGGCATGGCGGTTCGGGGCCCTGGGGCCACGGCAAGGAGTTGGGCGCCTGCTCGCAAAGTCTGTCCAGCAGCGCTTCGAACTCCTCTCTGCGGATGAGTCGGGCGCCAAGGCTCGCAAGGTGAGACGTGGGGAGCTGACAGTCGATCAACTCGAATCCGGTTTCCACGAGACGGGCCACCAGGTGGGCGAGGGCAACCTTGGAAGCGTCCCTGCCCAGCGAGAACATGGATTCACCAAAAAACACCCGGCCGATGGCCATGCCGTACAGGCCTCCGACCAGACCATCGTCGCGCCATACCTCTACGGAATGGGCGTGACCCAGTTCGTGCATCCGCTTGTAGGCCCGCGCCATTTGAGACGTGATCCACGTCCCGGCGTCGCGACGGGGCGCGGCACAGCGCTCGACCACTGACGAAAAGTCCTGGTCGAAGGAAACCAGATAGCCGGCATTGCGGATGGATTTGCGCAGGCTGCGGGAAATCTTCAGTTCCCGGGGAAACAGTACCGCGCGCGGATTCGGCGTCCACCAGAGTATGGGCTGGTCGGATTCGTACCAGGGAAAAATGCCGTGCCGGTAGGCGGCCAGCAGCCGGGGCGGGGAAAGCTGGCCGCCGACGGCGAGCAGTCCGTTCGGTTCCGCCAGGGCAGACCGGGTGGGCGGAAAATCGGTGTCATCCGGATCGCTACCCAGCCAGGGAATCACGAATTGTCTCCTGGTTCCCGCCGGCGCCCGTCGCGGTGGAAAGGCAGCTGATCCCGGGCGTCGATCACGTAACGATCGACCCAGTCGGCCTCCCGGTGCAGATAGTCGCCGATGGCCGCCGCGAATGCCGCGTCGGCGATCCAGTGCGCCGACCAGGTGACGGTGGGGTCAAATCCTCGACGTAACTTGTGTTCACCCTGGGCACCGGGTTCGAAGCGCCTGAGTCCCTCGCGTATACAGAAATCGATTCCCTGATAGAAACAGGTTTCGAAGTGCAGGCTGTGATGCTCCTCCACCGCGCCCCAGTATCTTCCATAAAGCGTCGTCTCGTCCCTGAAAGAGATCGCGCACGCAACAGGGTTTTCGGAACGCTCGGCCAAGACGACGACCATCTCCCCAGCGAGGGAATCGCGGAGAAGCCTGAAGCACTCATGGTTCAGGTAGGGTGCCTGCCCACGCCGCATGAATGTCACTGCATGCATCCGGTAAATCGTGTCGAGCAGATCGTCGTCCAGGTCGGTTCCCGGGATGGTCCGGAAGCGGATTCCGGCCTCGGCAACTCTCCGTCGCTCGCGGCGGAGCTTTTTCCGCCGGGCGGAACGGAAACCTTCAAGGAAGTGATCGAAATCCCGATAGTCGTGGTTACGCCAGTGGTACTGGCAGTCCTTTCGGGCCAGCAGCCCGCTCTCCCGCAACAAGGGAATCGCGTCCTCCGACGGGAAAAGTACATGCAGCGAGGATGCGCCGAGCTGTCGACAGAGACTGGTGGCGGTATCTGCCAGCAGTCGTCCGGTAACCTCCTTTTCCTGCTCTCCGGCCGCCAATATCCTCGGACCGGTGACGGGCGTGAAAGGGATGCACGAGACGAGTTTCGGATAATAGACCCTGCCGGCCCGGTGAAAGGCCTCTGCCCAGGCGTGATCGAAGACGAACTCGCCCCAGGAATGGGATTTCAGGTAAAGCGGCATGGCCCCGCAGACCTTGTTGCCGCGCATCAGGATCAGATGGCTCGGCTGCCATCCGGTTTCTGCCGAAGCACTCCCGCTTCGTTCGAGGGCTGTGAGAAATTCGTGACGGAGAAACGGTCCTCCGCCTTCAGCCAGTCTGTTCCAGTCCGAGGCGGCGATGTCCTCGATCGAGTCGAGGACTTTGACCGTCGGATCGGGAGATCGACGTTCGGGGGGTACCTCAGCCGGCGACCGCGGCAGTGTCCTGCTCCCCTCCGGCTGGGGAGTCAGCCAGAGCCTCCAGGTATTTCTCTGCGTCCAGGGCAGCCATGCAGCCGGTACCGGCAGACGTCACGGCCTGGCGATAGACAGAGTCCATGACGTCACCGGCGGCGAAAACGCCCGGCACGCTGGTCGCCGTGGCGTCCCCATGGCGGCCTGACTTGACCACGATATAGCCGTTCTCCATCTCCAGCTGGCCGTCGAAAATGCCCGTGTTCGGGGCATGGCCGATGGCGATGAACACGCCCGAGAGTTCCAGTTCCCGGGTCAGCGATTCGTCTATCGTGCTGCGCAGTCGGATTCCCGTCACGCCAGTGTGGTCCCCGAGCACCTCGTCCAGCACATGATCCGAAACGATCGTCAGCTTGCCGCTCTTCTCGCGCTCGAACATCCGGTCCTGCAGGATTTTTTCGGCCCGGAACTGGTCGCGGCGGTGGACCACGGTGACGTGGGAGGCGATGTTGGCCAGGTAAAGCGCCTCTTCCACTGCCGTATTGCCTCCGCCGATGACGGCTACCTTCTGCTCCCGGTAGAAAAATCCGTCGCAGGTCGCACAGGCTGACACGCCGCGTCCCTTGTATTTCTCCTCTGAAGGCAGACCCAGATACTTCGCCGTCGCGCCGGTGGCGATGATCAGAGCATCACAGGTGTACTCGCCGCTATCGCCCGTCAGCCGGAATGGGCGGGTGCCCAGCTCCGCGCTGTGGATGTGATCGAAAATGAGCTCCGTATCGAAGCGTTCGGCATGACGCTTCATCCGCTCCATGAGATCGGGACCCATCAGGCCTTCAGGATCACCCGGCCAGTTTTCCACTTCGGTGGTCGTCATCAGTTGGCCACCCTGCTCGACCCCGGTGATTAATACAGGGTTCAGGTTCGCCCGGGCAGCATAAACGGCTGCGGAGTAACCCGCGGGGCCGGAGCCGAGGATCAGAAGGGAGCAGTGTCGAGTGTCACTCATGGTTAATCCTGTTCGTAAAGCTCGGCCCATCGGAGCCGCCGTGGTCGGTCAATGTCACCGCCGCCGTCCGGACCCGGGTTACGGGGCTCGGGACCGACCCGGGAACCGGCAGTGCCGTCGACATATCTGCTTATGGTATGTAAAAAGGCCGGGCCGGCAAACCGGCGGGCGTGTCGGGTCGGGAAGGGAAAACATGGGGTGTCCCTTGTTGTCTGCCAGCGGCTAAAGTAGAGTTTGCATTTTATTTACAATAGCTTGGCCCAAAAACCTTTTGTGAGTTCGAATATTGGCCAGAGTAACTGAAGCCCGGGCGCCGGGCACGATCCTCGGACTGTCAGTCAGCCGGGCCCTGCGGGAGGGGGCGCTCTGGGTATTCGCGGCCCTGGCCCTCATCCTTCTTGCGGCCCTTGGTTCCTATAACCCGGCT
>JASFOT010000243.1:0-4378 GCA_050116375.1 Gammaproteobacteria bacterium
AACCCGGTACGAGTCCGGTACCGAATTCGAGTTCGAGGATGCCGTGCGGGGGTTCAGGGAGAGCGGCCGGCCGCGGCTGCTTCTTTACCGGAAAACCGTTCCGGCATCGGTCACGCTGGATGACGAGAGGAGCCTGCTGAGAAGGGTAGAGCAAAAAAAGAAGCTGGACGCTTTCATCGATCACTGGTTTCGCAACGCCGAGGACGGAAGCCTGACCGGTGCGTTTCATGATTTCGAGACCACAGCCGAGTTCGAGCATCTCATAGAAGGGCATCTCCGCAAGATCATCCACCGCCTCCTGCCCGAGACCGCGGCGTGCGGACCGAAAGGACTCCACGAGGACAGTCATGAGGCGGCGGGCCTGTTGTCGCGGACAGTCGCCGATCTTCGCGAACGCCGGGTTTTCCGGGTCATCTTCGGATATCCGGTCTTTGCCTGGGTCGTACTCCAGGTTGCCGATGTCCTGGCCAATTTCATCGGCATGGAGGCCCGCGACTTCCAGCCCCTCCTCGCGGTCCTGATAGGCGGTTATCCGCTCGCCATATTCCTTTCCTGGCTGCTGCAGATCACGGGTGACGGACTGGTCATTCATCCCAGCCACAAGAATGCCGACGGAAGGGTTGTCCCCTTGCGCCCGCTGGCAGGTGGGCTGGCGGCTGGCGCGATCGCGATGGCTATCGGTGTCTGGTCTTTCGCGTTCCTGCAGCGCACCCCGATCGCGGACTGTGATAGGACCATTGCGGTGCTGCCGTTCGAGAACTTCAGCCCTTCGCCGGAAGACAATTACGTGGGACGCGGATTGGCCGAGGAGGTGCTCCACCTTCTGACCAATATCGGCGATCTCCGCGTGGCGTCGAGAACGGCGGCTTTTTCGCTGGACACGACAGACCTGAGCATGAGGGACGTGGGGCAACGATTGGGTGTCTGCAACATCCTGGAGGGCAGCATTCGCCGAGAGGGCGACAAGCTTCGTATCACGGCGCAGCTTATCGATACCGAGACGGGCTATCACGAATGGTCCGACACCTATGATCGCCAGATCGAGGACATCTTCAATGTGTACGACGAGATCGCCAGCGCAGTGGTTCGTGCGCTGAAGATAACGCTGACGGAGGACGTTGCACAAAGACTGGCCTCCCGACCTACAGAAAGCATCGAAGCTTACGATCACTATCTTCAAGCGCGGAGCATGCTCGCACGGGCCGACGACGAAGGCCGATTCCAGAGAGCGTCACACTTCTTCAGCCGGGCTGTCGAAACCGATCCAGAATTCGCGCGTGCCTGGGCTGGTCGTTGCGAATCGGAACTCGGCGTTTATCGATTCTCGCGAGAGGTGGACCGCATCCAGCAGGCAGAGACTTATTGCAGGGAAGCGCTGTCTCTTGACCCCGATCTAGTGGAGGTCCGCATCGCGCTGGCCGAGCTCTATCGCATCAGCGGTCAGCTTGACAGAGCCGATGAGGAAATCCAGCTCGCATTGGAGGGCTATCCGGCAGATCCCGATGTCTTCAGAGCCCTGGGCTGGATACGAGCGGACCAGGACGACATTGGTGCTGCGGTTCGAGCTTATCGAAGATCCATAGAACTGGCGCCAGAAGATGTTCGAGCCTATCAGGATCTAGGTCGATTGCTGTTTTCTGTGGGACAGTACGAGGCTTCGGCCGAGATCTATCGAGACATGGTGGATGCCACGGCCGGATCCGCGGCAGCATATAACGGGCTCGGGACTGCACTGGTGATGCTGGCAGATTTCGACGAAGCGGCTGCGGCGTTCCGCGAGGTCTTGTCGAAACAGCCGAACCCGCGGGCATTTAGTAATGTCGCATGGATCTATTACCACCAGGGGAAATTCAAAGATGCGGTGCAGATGTCCAGGGAGGCCATCGCATTATCTCCGGGAGATTACCGTCTTGTTGGCAATCTCGGAGACGCCCTCAAGCAAATACCCGGACGTCTTCAAGAGGCGCAAGACGAGTATCGACAGGCAGCCGAGATGGCCGAAGCTCTGCTAGCCGTCAACCCGGCCGACGTTGATGCCCTGAGCAGCCTGGGGCATTTCTATGCGCAGCTTGGGCAGGTAGAGAAAGCCAGGACATTTGCGGAGGCTGCGGTGGAAGCAGCGCCCGATGACGTCTACGCTCATTACTATGCCGCTCTGGTCTGGCTCGAGACCGGTAATACGAGCAAGGCGATTGACGCCATCAAAGCGGCCACGGAACTGGGCTATTCGACAGTTTTGCTTAAGGCGGATCCGCAATTTGAGGCTCTCGCCGAGGATCCGCGTTTCATGAGTCTGCTCAAGACAACAGAATGAGAACATACGCGCAGGGCGCGAAGGAGGTTACATGCCTGATATCGGATTCAAATGCGTTAATGGTCAACCGACTCTCGCGGTCTGGCTTGAGTCAAACGGAATGGGGGTACAGAGGTTCCGTTGCGATAAACCATTCTGGATCAGGTTCAAGAATGAAGACTGGCCGGGAGAGGGTAAAGGTGTCGGCCCCGGTGGAACCGGGCCTAATTTTTTGAATGCGCAGCAATATTACTCGGGAGAGGTCGTAGGAAATAAAGCCATGATCCTGCTGAGATTCTGCGACGCTTCAAGCTTAACGCGCAACGAAATTGTGGCCCCCGGTGCAACGGAATATGACTTCGCGGTTCGGATAGAGGATTGTGAAGAAGAGTGGGATCCGAGACTCATCCCAGACTGAACCGAATTGTGAGAAAGATAGATCAGCAGGGATAGGAATCCTTCAGCGCCCCGTCGATGACGAAGGGCGCCCCCATCTGACGGAACACGGATTTGCCGGCGAGGTATTTCGCGACCTCGTCGGCGAGTTCGACTTCCGTTACCGTTTCGGGGACGCAGAAACGCTTCTTCCTCGAAGTTGCCTCGGCGGATTGCACGCCGTCCACGTAGCCGGCCACGTAAGCGGCCGCCGCTTCCTTCCCCGCCTCGTCGCTTTCATACATGCCCAGCCACTGGGCGCCGGTCATGAACGGCTTCGGCGGCGCATCCGCTGCTGTCGCAAGCGTTGATGAGAACAACAAAGCTGCTGCAGCAAGCAAGATTTTCTTTGTCATGGCAGGTCTCGGCTAGAGTGACCCGGCCTCCAGGGGCCGTTCCCGGTGAATCAGGATCCACTCCGCGTGCTCGTCCAGGGCGGCATTGCCCAGGGCCCGGAGTATTTGCAGGCGCTGATTGTCGTTGGCGGCTTCATTCAGCTTTCGGCGGGCGTTCTTGAAGATCCTGGACATGAAGACGTACTGCTTGATCAGTTCCTTCTCGGCCCGCTTCTGGGCGTAGGCTTCCCGAACCGCCGCGATCAGTGGCAGGATGCCCATCAGGACGATCAGGGCGCTGGACCAGGATTCGTTGAGCCTGTTTCCCGCAATGGCGAGTGCGGCGGTGACCCCGATACCGGCCCACAGGCAGGCGGTGCCGATGGTCTCGGTCAGCTTGCTGTGGCGGATCCGCTCGTCGATCTTGCGGACGTAGTAGCCTAACTGTCCCTCGGGCCCGTCCGGTTCCCCGCCGACCCATTCCTGGATGGCGAAATCCAGCCCTGTCGCCGGCGGCCCGGACATCCGGTCCACGCCGCCGTGGCCGGCCACGCGCATGACGTTGCGGATCCAGCCCAGCTCCACGTCCTGTTTCTGAAGAAAGTTGTCGTGGGCGTACTTGCTGTGGCGTTCGCCCTTGACCCCCGCAGCGGCCCAGTAGAACTGGACACGCAGCCCCTCGGCCAGGGCCCGGTAGTCCAGATACTTTCGGTGCCAGGCGCCCCGGTCCGCCAGTTTGTAGATGACAAAGCCTATGCCGAACAGGCCGAGAAACGCGTACACCATGAAGTCCCCGCCGGGGATGTCGGTGTAGGCGATGAAGGCGATACCCATGAGAACCGCCAGTGAGTAGATGATTCTGAGGGCAAGGGTCACCCGGGTCTGGTAGTGAATCGCCAGGTAGTCGGAGATGCGGAACATGCGGTCGATCTTGGAGACGGCTTTCTTCAGGTCCTCCGGCGCGTCCTTGGGAAGCAGCGGCCAGGACCCGGTCTCGATCTCTGACTCGTATTTGACAGCGTCTTCGTTGAACTGCGAGGTGCGGCGGAAGATTTCAACGTACTGCGGCGGCAGTTCCTCGGTTCGCGGGTTCTCGGCATCGGTGGTGAACCACAGCGCCTGAAGGGGTCGGAAGGACTCGGCCGGTTCCCCGTCCGGTCGGTCCCGGGAACAGACGATGTGGTAAACGAGGTCGCTCTCGTCGTCGGCCAGGATCTGCCGCATGCGGGTGTTGTCCCCGGTGAAGCCCGGCATGATGTCCCACTGGTGAAACTGGATCACGTTGGCAGTGCCGCCGATCATCTGGGCCGGCTTG
>JASFOT010000244.1:0-4375 GCA_050116375.1 Gammaproteobacteria bacterium
GCGAAACGATCTTTTCCACCAAACCGGCCCGGCTCGTATGCCACCGTCACCCCGAGCAGCAGCGGTAGCGCCAGGCTCTCCTTCCGGATGCGCTCGAGCAACGCCGCCTCATCGTCGATATCGGACACATCGGCCGCGAAGTCCCGGGCGCGCGCCGAGATCCTGAGCAGCTCGGCGTCGAGCGCGGCGGCCACCCGGATGCCGGCCTCCCTGCCGAGTTCCACGCTACGCTTGTCCCGCGCGCTTTCGTAGCTCCAGAAATCGATAATCAGAAAACCGGTCAGCAGCAGCGATGCGCCAACTAGCACGGTCAGAAAGACTCGGGGTTGCGTCAAAGACACTCTCACGGCTGGAAAACGCCCCGATGCTACTGAAATGACGCAGGCGAGTGAAGGAGGTTCGCCGAGCCGGATCGGGACTACCCGGGAATCATCACTTCGTTCCGGGAAGCCCGTCGAAAAGTGGAACGGCCGGCTAATGCCGTCTCAGAAAAGGAACTCACAGGCAGCGTGAAGCCCATCGGCACAAGTCAGCCGCATCGAAACTCGGCATTTCGAATCATGGCTCTCGCTTTACCTGACGCGCCGCGAGTTCCAGCGCCTCCAGGAAACGCGATCTGTCGCGTTTGTCGAACGGCGGAGGACCGCCACCCACGCCATAGGCCCGCAATTCCGTCATCAGCTCGCGGTTCGCCAGCGCATTGCCGATGTTGTCCTCAGTGAACGGTCTGCCTGATGGCCCCAGCACGCAAGCTCCCAGCTCGAGACACCGTGAAGCCAGAGGAATGTCTGCGGTCACGACGATGTCATCAGGCCCGACTTGCTCGACAATCCAGTCATCGGCGGCATCGAAACCTCCTGCGACAACTTGGAGGCGAGTTTCCGCGCCACGCGGTATCTGCATCCAGGAGTTGGCCACGAAAATTACCGGTAACCCGTGCCGTGCAGCCACCTTAACGGTCTCCGCCTTGACCGGACAGGCATCGGCATCTACATAGATACGCCCTCTCGCCTTCATCGCCCCCCCTGCATGCACAAAACTCGCCGACTCATGTTCGCCGTGTAGAGGCGCCTTGTTCCCGGCCTGCGGCAACTCAGCTCCCATGAGCGCGCCCGCGACGATCATATCGGGCGCCCTGGACAGCAACGATACACGATGGCGATCGCCTGGAACCGCAGCGAATAGCGGGTTTTCTGTTTCCCAGAAGTATCAGCAATGAGCGTGACAGCCCGTCGCCAAAGAAGCGCCTTCACACCGGTTACGGACCCGGAAAGCTATCTGTCGCAGTGTTTAGAAGGATATATATCCCGATCAGGATCATCACAACGGGTCCAATCTTCGGTCCGTAGCGCCGCAACGGGTTTACCAAGGCCGGATGACTCACCGCCTGCCCCAATAGCGCGGCTATCCCGATTACCGCGATCACATAGCCTGAACAGATTGCTGCTACGGCAATGGACTGTGACTCTGCCAGCAGCGGTGCGATCACCGCGAACGTATCGGTGCCGCCCGCCAAGGTCAGTATTGAAACTGTGACCACCGATTTTGTGAAGCCTTGCGAGGCCGGTCCTGATCGGGACTGCGCTCTGGCTGTCGACGAATCCTGCCGGCTCAGCTCGAGAACTCCCATAGAGATCGGGATGACGCCCAGGTAGCCAAGAAACCGAATCGGAATCAACTCGCCGATAAATGAAAATATCAGCGAAATGACCAACAGGATCAGGGCTCCGACGCAGAACCCGAGGCGCACCGCGGTTCTGCTCCCGCTTCTTGTGCCGAAGACGCCGACCAGAACCAGAAAGTTGTCAACGTTTGTAGCCACGACACCTGCTATTCCAAGGAGGAGCCCCGCCCATACCTCGGCTATCATGCAAACTCCGCTCCAGGCGTGATACAACAACCAGGTCGATCAAATAAATCATCCTAGATATCTCTGCTCAGGGCCAGCAGCAGTCGGTCCGGTTCGCCGCCATTGGGATACCCTTCTGCCGGGCGCCGAACTGAAGGCAAGCTGGGCCGGGGAACCACAGCCACCGACGCTGCTGTCTGGTTGAGGCATGGTCGTGTGGCGGAATAACTCGGGGCCGTATATGACTCAGGATTCGTTGATCTCCAAACATCGTCTGCTGGCATTATTTGTGTGTAGCGTGACCCTTACCGCCTTGGCAGAAACTCCAGCTGTTGTGCAGGAGGGTGATGCGAGCTACTACGCTGACTCCCTGCACGGCAACAAAACTGCCAGCGGAGAACCCTATGACAAAAACGCCATGACCGCGGCACACCGCGAACTGGCATTTGGAACAAAAGTCAGGGTGACCTATGCGAGAACAGGCAAATCAGTCCTGGTGACCATCAACGATCGGGGACCGCATGCCAAAGACCGAATCATTGATGTCTCCGGAGCCGCAGCCAGCGCACTAGGCATGATTGAGGACGGACATGGGCCCGTCACGGTCGAGGTGATTTCGGACTAGCCCTTAATCCTGTCCAGACCTACAGAGGCGGTCGCCCGCGAAGCGCATTCACGACCGCACTCACCACCAGCAAGACGACAAAAATATAGAAAAAGATCTGAGCGAGGCCCGCCAGGGTTCCCGCCGCTCCAGAAAAGCCGAAAAAGCCGGCAATAAGAGCCAGGATAAAAAACAAAACCGCATATGAGAGCATCAGAGTCTCTCCGTTTCGAAAAATACTCGCTCGGCAGAAGAAGTATGGCACATGTCCTGGGCAAGACCAGCGGGTCCGCCTGTTGATAAGAAATACAACGCGGGTGTCCTCCAGCCCCGACCTTTTCTGCAGGACATGGGTTGTGTTTCGTCAGCAGACGGTTTTTATCTGGGGTTTCGGCAAGCTTGCCAATCGGGCCGATGGACGAATGAGTTCGCAGCTTTTGCAGAACGATTCGACATCGGTGGTCATGCCCGGCAAACGACGATGCCACACAGGGCTCACCGGGCAGCCAGAGCAGTATCCGGGAATTCGCTGAATACCCCGTCTACGCCCAGCCCGAAAAACTGCCGGTACTCGGCCTTCGGGTCTCCCGAATAACTTTCTGCGAGATATCGGTCCTCGTTCCGGAACGTGTACGCATGAACGAACAGTCCCAGCTTGTGGGCTTCGGCGATGAGTGAGGTAGGCCGCTGGGTGCTGGCGTCTCTCAGGTCGATCTGCCCATCTCCGTTGATATCTTTCAGTTTGCCGGCATCATCCAGCTGACCTTTCACCGGGACAATGTAGGGCTTCCATGGGCCAATGCCGTCAGCATAGGTCCGGATTTCTGCAAGACCCGAGGGTGTGACCATGTCCTTGAAGAGCCGATGGTCCCCGGATTTCTCCCAGTCATAGGGGCGGTGGAAAGGTGCTGCGTAAGTCAATTCGCCCGTTTTGAAATCGTAGCCATCGGCGTCAATGAGCTGGACCATGCGCACTCTCAAACCCTTGGCCCGCATTTCTTTCAAACTGCTGGGCTCAAAGCTCTGCACAAAAACCGGGGCTTTCCTGCTGTTCCAGCCGGCGGAATTTATCGCGCTGACGAGCTTGTCCTCCAGCGGCAAACCCAGGTCGCGATGATACGTCGGGTTCTTGGTCTCCGGATAAATGGCAATTGAGCGCCCAAGCCTCCTGCTTTCAGCTTTGACCAGACCGATGATCTCTTGCAGAGTCACGATCCTGAACTTGCCGTTGTACTGCTGCGGTCGACCGGGGTCTGTGGCAACCACACCAAGAGTCTTGATCTCGGCAAGCGTGAAATCGTGAGCAAACCATCCATTCTGTAATTCACCATCTACCGACCAGTTCTCGCGCCTTCGGCTGGCGAATTCAGGCCGCTTCGCAACATCGGTGTTAATGGCAAGATTGGGGTAATGACTGGCAATCAGTACCCCATCCTTAGTAGAAATCAGGTCGGGTTCGATCACATCGGCGCCAAGATCGATTGCTTTCCCATATGCCTCGAGCGTGTGCTCCGGCAAATACCCCGAGGCACCTCGGTGAGCAATCACAAGAGGTTTCTGACCATCAAGCGTTAGCGGATGCAGCGCCGTGCCGTTGCCGGCATTCCCGATCATGACGAGACAAAGCACGATCAGGGCAAGGCCCGAGCCTTTGATCTTAGCGATACGGTATCGCGTCACAAAAACGTACTCCGCGAACTTCTGTCAGGGACAGTCTCCAGATTCATCGAGGAGCCAGCCATCAACCGCGAACCTATCCTGGCGTCGGCAGTGCGGTCCTGTGGCTTATCCCCAGACGGGAAGTTCTCAACGTCGCAATCAGGATACCGATTACCTCCTCGGTCGCTTCTCCGGGCTTCCATCAAACTCGATGGAGACCGGGTTCAGGATCTTCCTTGGATCAGGGCCCCGTCGCGAGTTCG
>JASFOT010000245.1:0-4365 GCA_050116375.1 Gammaproteobacteria bacterium
CGTACACCAGAGTTCCCACCGGAACCCTGATCTGCAGGTCCTCGGCGCTTTTGCCGGTCCGATTACGGCCCTGCCCTGGCGCCCCGTTTGCCGCGGAAAAGTGTCTCTGGAAACGGAAATCGGCCAGCGTATTGATGCCGTCGTCCGCCACCAGGCAGACGCTTCCGCCATCGCCGCCGTCACCCCCGTCCGGTCCGCCGAAGGGAATGTATTTCTCGCGACGGAAACTGACGATGCCGTTGCCGCCGTTGCCGGCGCGCACCTTGATACTTGCCTCGTCGACGAATTTCATCGGCCTTTGCCTCTGCGGGCCCGGGTTTCACCTTATCACCGGCGGAAACGAAAAGGCCCCGGACGTCGCCGGGGCCTGCATATCTGATCGGTAGGTACGGGTCAGTCCGTCACTATACTGACGTAGGTCCGCTTGCTCGGCCCGCGAGTTTCGAACCTGACCTGACCGCTGGCCTTGGCGAACAGCGTATGGTCGCGGCCAAGCCCCACGTTCGTTCCCGGATGGAAACGGGTGCCGCGCTGGCGCACCAGGATATTTCCCGCCAGAACCTGCTCGCCGCCGAAACGCTTGACGCCAAGTCGTTTGGACTCGGAATCGCGGCCGTTTCTCGTGCTGCCGCCTGCTTTTTTATGTGCCATTTCTGATCACCTCTTCGGGTCGGTCAGCCGCCTGCCTTGATTCCGGTGACCCGGATCTCGGTATAGGCCTGCCGGTGACCGTGCTGCCGCTTGTAGTTCTTGCGGCGCTTGAATTTGATCACGTCGACTTTCCGGCCCCTGCCCTGGGACTGGACAGTTGCCTCGACGGAACCGCCGTCCACGTAGGGAGTGCCGACCTTGACGTCCGCACCCTCGCCTACCAGCAGGACCTTGTCGAACTCTACTTTGTCACCATCTGCGGCATCGAGCTTCTCCACTCGGAGCACCGAACCCTCTTTGACTCGGTATTGCTTGCCGCCGGTCGAAATTACAGCGTACATCAACGGTCTCCAGAAACAGGCCGTCGCAAAAAGGCGGCAATTTTACGCCCGCCGAATGCCGTGGTCAAACCATATGACGATGGCCGCTAACAATCCGCCTGGCTTGACCGGGCGCAATTCCCGGTACAATGTGCCGGTCGCCGACCGACGAGTTCTTACAGTCCGGAAAAGGGACGCGGAAAACACGATATTCGCCCCCTTTCAGCATAAATATCATTAAGTTATGAATCTCGAAGAGATCCGCGCCCTGATGCGGAACGACCTGGACGCGCTGGACACGACCATACGCCGTCGCCTCTCCAGCGACGTGCTGCTGGTCAACCAGGTGGCCGAATACATTATTGCCGGCGGCGGGAAGCGCCTCCGGCCCCTTCTGGTCATCACCGCCGCCGGCGCCTGTGGGTATGACGGCCCCCATCACGTAGACGGAGCCGCCATCATCGAATTCATCCATACCGCCACCCTGCTCCACGACGACGTGGTCGACGCGTCGGAGCTGCGGCGCGGACGGGACACCGCCAACTCGGTCTTCGGCAACGAGGCCAGCGTTCTGGTGGGCGACTTCCTGTATTCGCGGGCCTTCCAGATGATGAACGACATCGGCAACCTCAGGGTGCTTAACGTCATGGCGGACGCCACCAACATGATCGCCGAGGGAGAGGTGCTGCAGCTGATGAACTGCGGTGACCCGGAGACGACCGAGATCCGCTACCTGGAAGTGATCAAGCGTAAGACCGCCATGCTTTTCGAGGCCGGCACCCGCATGGCGGCAATCCTGGCCGGACAGCCGGAGCCGGTGGAGACGGCCCTGGCGGATTACGGCCAGCGCCTCGGCATCGCGTTTCAGCTCGTGGATGACGCGCTGGATTACAGCTCCAGCGCCGATGAACTCGGCAAGAACGTGGGCGACGATCTCGCCGAGGGCAAGCCGACCCTGCCCCTGATCCACGCCCTGCACAACGGGACGGACGGGGAGCGCCAGCTGATCAGGAGCGCCATCGAAAACGGCGGCCTGGACGACCTGGAGCCCATCCGCAGCGCTATTGAATCGTCAGGGGGGCTCGACTACACTGCGCGGCTCGCGCGAGAGCAGGCCGAGGCCGCCGTTACCAGCCTGGCGATACTTCCCGATTCGGTTTACAAGGATGCCCTCGCCGCCCTCGCCCGCATCGCGGTCGAGCGGTCTCATTGAACGGGGTGTAGCTCAGCCTGGTAGAGCACTGCCTTCGGGAGGCAGGGGCCGGAGGTTCAAATCCTCTCACCCCGACCAGTTTCTGGAAGAGAAAATTGGCTCGCTCGCCTGAACAGGCGAGGCAATTTTCTGTTTCAGAGACGGGTCGGGAGGTGGAACCGAACACAAGGTTCACAACATCGCGCCTCGCGATGTTGAACAGCGGAGCGCAGCGACGCTGGCCCGGAGGGCGAGGGACTGCAGGTCCCGAGTCAATCCTCTCACCCCGCCACAAAACCACCATCACAACCAAACGGCCGCCAGACGCGAAAGCACTTTCGAGCCTGGCGCAGTCAGGCGCTGCGCACTGACAGTCCGGTAGCTCGCAGCGTCTCAGGCACAGGCGTCAGGCATCTCCGGCTAATATTGCTCCGTTCCGGACAGTCCGAGGAGAGCCCGTGGCCATCGCCGACTCCCTGTACGAGAAGCTCACCAACCAGGAAGACGCGCGAGTCTGTGAGGACATCAGCGAACAGGCTTGCCGGGAGACCCCGAGAAGCTTTGTCCTCATTCTGCTCAGCAGCTTCCTGACCAAGGTCGGGGACGCGGTCGCCAGCCCGAAGACGACGCTTGCCTGGGTGACAACGGTCGTCGGAGCACCGGAGTTCGTCCTCGGCCTTCTGGTGCCGCTTCGGGAATCCGGTTCGCTCATCCCCCAGCTCTTCATCGGCGGCATGATCCGGCGCCTTGCCGTGCGCAAGTGGATCTGGATGTTGGGCAGCGTGCTTCAGAGCGTCGCCATACTCGGCATCGGCGCGGTGGTCCTGCTAATGGAGGGCAGAACGGCGGGGTATGCCATCCTGGGGCTGGTCATCGCCTTCAGCCTTGCCCGGGGGTTTTGCTCGGTGGCCTACAAGGACGTCCTCGGAAAGACGGTCCCAAAGAAAAAACGGGGACAGCTGACGGGATGGTCCGCAAGCGCCGCCGGCATCGTGACGGTGGCCGTGGGCATCATGCTGATCCTTCCGAAGGAAGCCGGCAACGGGGCGGCGGTCTACGGCTTTCTCCTGATCGCGGCCGCGGGTCTGTGGCTGATCGCGGCAGCCGTCTACGCCCAGATACCGGAGTATCCCGGCGCGACGGGCGGCGCACGCAGCGCCATGGAAGCGCTGTCGCGGCTCCGGATTCTGGTGAACGACAAGCCCTTTCGCCGATTCGTCATTACCCGGGCACTTTTCATGTGCTCCGCCCTCAGCGCGCCTTTTTACGTGGCGCTGGCCCAGGGCCGGCTGGGATCACCGGAATACCTGCTTGGCGCCTTCGTCGCCGCCAGCGGAGCCGCCAGCCTCGTCAGCGCCCCGTTCTGGGGCCGTTTCGCGGACCGCTCCAGCAAGCGGGTGATGATCGCCGCCGCCCTCGTGACTGCGGGCATCGGAATCACGGTTTTCCTGGTGGATCGATTCGCAGCGCCTCTGGCCGGCTCGATCTGGTTTCTGCCGCTGGCCTATCTTGTGCTGGCCGTGGCCCACAGCGGGGTCCGCGTGGGGCGCAAGACATACGTCGTGGACCTGGCCACCGGTAACCAGCGGACCGATTACGTGGCCATCAGCAACAGCGTGATCGGCGTGCTCCTGCTCATTGCAGGCTCCGTCGGCGCGCTGGTTCCAATCATCGGCAATTCGGGCGTGATTGCCCTGCTGGCGCTGATGGGGTTGGCCGGCGCGTTTCTGGGGATGACCCTGCCCGACGCCCAGTCCTAGTTTTTTGCTCGTCTGGACGACGGAGACTCAGTTGGCCTCCGGTGGATCGAGCTGCATCTGGATCGCCATGGCCATGCGGAGGTCCTGAAGGGAAATCGTTCCCAAAAGCCGGTCGTCCTGCACAACCAGCCTCTGATCCACCACGCCCGGCACCAGCATCCCGGCAAGAAGTTCGGTGGCATCGCAATCAGGCGCTACAGAGTTTTTGTCTGAAACCGGGTTCATGATCTCACCGACCGTCATGGTGTCCCGCGCTTCCCTGGCAACGCCCTTGACGTCCGCAATCCCGACGCAACCGGTGAGATGCGAGTTCTCCGCCACCGGGTAGACCATCCGGGGATGCCGGTATACGTACTGCTTCAGGAAATTCCGGATCGTAACCGAGGGCGCCACCGTTAGCGGCCTGTCGTTCATGAAATCGGCCACCGTCCTGCCTTCGAGA
>JASFOT010000246.1:0-4362 GCA_050116375.1 Gammaproteobacteria bacterium
TTCCGGTAATCGGCGGCCAGCTGGCGGACACGATCGCGCACCCGATTCTTGTCCAGCTCGATCCCGGACTGCCGGATGACTTCCGCCACCAGCAAGCCGAGCTTGACGCGCCGGCGAGCCGTCTCCTCGAAGGAATCCCGCGGGGGCAGCTGGCTGACATCGGCCGGATCCACGCCCATACGACGCGCCGCCGCTTCCTGCAGACTCCTGATCTCGTCCTCGATCAGGGAACCCGGGAGCTCGAGATCGTTCTTGTCGAGCAGGCCCTGCATCACCTGCTCTTTCATGCGGCCGTGCACCGTCTGCTCCAGTTCACGGCGCATGCTGTCCAGCACCTCTTCCCGCAGCTTTTCCACGCCGCCCTCGCTGATCCCGAAGGCCGAGCAGAATTCCTCGTCCAGCTCGGGGAGTTTCTGGGTTTCCACTCGACGGGCCGTGACGTGGAAATCGGCTGTCCTTCCGGCCAGCTGCTCGGCCCCGTAGTCCTCGGGAAAACTCACCGAGATGTCTTTCTCATCCCCGGCCTTCATGCCCGTGAGGCCGCTCTCGAAATCCGGCAGCATACCGCCCTGTCCCAGCACCACCGGGACGTCCTCCCCCGAGCCGCCGGGAAACGGCTCTCCGTCCAGCTTGCCCTCGAAATTCACGATCACCCTGTGACCGGTCTGGGCCGCCTCGTCGGTTTCTTCCCACTCCGCCCGCTGTCTGCGGAGATTCTCTATCATGTCGTCGATATCCGACTCGCCGATCTCTGCCGTCGGCTTCTCGACCTGCAGGCCCTCGTGCCCCTTCAGCTCAACTTCCGGGTAGACCTCGAAGGTTGCCGTGTACTCCAGGTCATGACCCTGGTCCGTGTTTCCGGGCTCGATTCGCGGATGACCGGCGGGCCTCAGTTTTTCCTGGCTGATGGCCTCGAAATAGCTCATCTGCATGACCTCGCCCAGCACTTCCTGCCGGACCTGGCTCCCGTAGCGCTGACGAATGACCTTCATGGGCACCTTGCCGGGCCGGAAACCCTTGATCTTTGCCGTTCTGCCAACACGCTCCAGCCGGGTGTCGACTTCCTTTTCGATGCGCTCGGCGGGCACCTGGACCTTCATGCGGCGCTCCAGGCCGCTCACCGTTTCTACCGAAACCATCATCCGGAATATTCCTCGTTGCTTGTCTCTACCGCGCCCGGGCAGGCTGTCTCCCGATGCATCCACAGGCTTCCCCGAGCCACTGAATCTGGTGCGAAAGGAGAGACTCGAACTCTCACGGGGGATCAGCCCCACCGGGACCTAAACCCGGCGCGTCTACCAGTTCCGCCACTTTCGCAGGCGACCGGTCAACCCGACAACCGACATAAGCAGCCCCGGCGACGAGTTGACCGCTCATTATAGCCCACCGAAACCACGGAAACCGAGCCCGGAGTGTGTCGCGGGGCAAACCTGTCGCTGTGATAAAAAAGCCCGCGGCGCTGCCGCGGGCCGGAATCTGGTGGGCCATCAGGGACTCGAACCCCGAACCTACTGATTAAGAGTCAGCTGCTCTACCAATTGAGCTAATGGCCCGAATCGGGGCGGCGAAAGTTAAACCCTTCCCCGCTACCTGTAAAGTGGGGTGGACGATGGGACTCGAACCCACGACGACCGGATCCACAATCCGGGGCTCTACCAACTGAGCTACGTCCACCATTGCTGTCCTGGGGCGTTGGCGCGCCCGGCAGGACTCGAACCTGCAACCCTCGGCTTAGAAGGCCGATGCTCTATCCGGTTGAGCTACGGGCGCTCGCCTCGCCCTTTTCCGGCCGTTCAAGGCATCGAAGGTGGTCGGGGCAGAGGGATTTGAACCCCCGACCCTCTGCTCCCAAAGCAGATGCGCTACCAGACTGCGCCATGCCCCGTACCCGGCGAACGTGCCGACAAGGCCCTGGCCAGCCGGTCAAGGTCGCAGGATGATACGAGCGGCCGCGGGGACAGTCAATTTGCCGGCCTGCTTTCCTTGTGAGCGGTCGGGGCACCGTGCGAGAATCGCGGCTCGCCCTACCCGGACACGAAAAATGACGGCGCGCCTCATCAACGGCAAGACACTCGCCTCCGAAATCCGTCAGGACCTGCGTCGGCGCGTGGAGCAGCGCCGGGAATCGGGCCGGCGCGATCCGGGTCTGGCTGTCATCATGGTCGGGGACGATCCGGCGTCCGCCATTTATGTTCGCAACAAGCACCGGGCCTGCGAGCAGGTCGGCTTCGTGTCACGGGCCTACGACCTGCCGGCGGACACCACTCAGGCCGACCTCAGGCGCCTGATCGAGGATCTGAATGCCGACCGGGAGATCGACGGTATCCTGGTTCAGCTACCGCTCCCGGAACAACTGGATTCCTCCCGGGTCATCGAATATATCGACCCGTCCAAGGACGTGGACGGCTTTCATCCTTACAACGTGGGACGGCTGGCGCAACGAATCCCCCTGCTCAGGCCGTGCACACCGCTGGGCGTCATGCGTCTTTTGCAGGAGATCGCGGTCGATCCCAAAGGCCAGCACGCGGTCGTGGTCGGCGCATCGAACCTGGTCGGACGTCCCATGAGCCTGGAGCTGCTGCTCTACGGCGCCACCGTCACGGTCTGCCATCGGTTTACCACGGACCTGAAGTCCGAGGTCGAGCGGGCGGACATCCTGGTGGTGGCGGTGGGCAAGCCGGGACTCATCCCCGGGGAATGGGTGAAGCCCGGTGCGGTGGTCTTCGACGTGGGCATCAGTCGAATGGAAGACGGAAAACTTGCCGGCGACGTCCAGTTCGAGGCGGCGGCCGCCAGGGCCTCCTGGATCACGCCCGTGCCCGGCGGGGTCGGGCCCATGACGGTGGCGATGCTCATGAGCAACACGCTGCAGGCCGCCGAGCTCCGCGAAAGCCGCACCGAGAGCACCACGCAGGCCGAAACGCGAACCCTGACCGAAGAGGAACTGAGCGGCTAGCCGCGACGCCAGGTCGTCTCGCCGGCCCCGTCTTCCAGGATCACGCCGGCCTGTGCCAGCTCGTCCCGGATGCGGTCGGCCTCGGCCCAGTCCTTTCGCCCGCGCGCCTCTTTGCGAGCCACGATGAGGCGCTCGATTTCCTCGTCCGTCAGTCCGTCTGCGGTTTGCGCGCCCGGCTGAACGCCGGCGTCCCTCGAACGGCCCTTTCCGTCCGCTCTCTTGAACCAGCTTTCCGGTTCCTCCCGCAACAGGCCTGTGACCGCCCCCATCTCCAGCAGCGCTGCGGCCAGCGCCGTCGTTCGTTCCGGGTCGTCGGCCGCTTTCGCCTTGTTCAGGGCCGACGCGCATTCCTGCATCGTGGCCAGCCCCTCGGCGGTATTGAAATCGTCGTCCATGACCTGCCGGAAGCGTTCCAGGACGCCTTCGTCCGGTGCGCCGTCGGCCGGAACTCCACGCAGCGCCGTGTAGAGACGATCCAGCGCCGCACGGGTCTGGACCAGGTCTTCCTCCGTGTAGTTCAGGGGACTGCGATAGTGCCGGGACAGGACGAAGTAGCGCACCACCTCGGCCCTGTGGGTTTTAAGAATCTCACGGATGGTGAAAAAGTTGCCCAGGGACTTGGACATCTTTTCGTCCGCCACCTGAACAAAGCCGTTGTGCATCCAGATATTCACAAAGGGCTCGTGACTGGCGCCGCAGGACTGTGCGATTTCGTTCTCATGATGGGGAAACTTGAGATCCATGCCGCCGCCGTGGATATCGAAGTGATTGCCCAGTGCCGCCGTGGACATGGCGGAACACTCGATGTGCCAGCCCGGGCGACCAGGCCCCCAGGGAGAATCCCAGCGGGGTTCGCCGGGCTTTGCGGCCTTCCACAGCGCGAAATCCAGCGGATCCTCCTTCGCTTCATCCACGCCGATCCGAGCCCCGACCCTGAGCTCAGCGGGGCGCTTCCCGGAGAGCCGGCCGTAGGGCGCGAAACTGGAAACCCGGTAATAGACATCGCCGTTGGCGCCCTCGTAGGCGTGACCGTTGTCGATCAGAGCGGAGATCATCCGGATGATCTCTGTCATGTGTTCTGTGGCCCGGGGTTCCAGATCCGGCCGGTCCATGCCGAGAGCGTCGAAATCCTCGTGCATGAAGCCGATGAATCGGCCCGTGAGATCGTCCACCGACTCGCCGTTCTCGGCGGCCCGCTTGATGATCTTGTCGTCGATATCGGTGATGTTTCGGACGTACGTGACCCGGTACCCGCGCCACCTGAGATAGCGAGCCACGACGTCAAAGACCAGCTGCGCCCGGGCATGCCCGAGATGGCAGTAGTCGTACACGGTCATTCCGCAGACGTACATGCGCACATGACCGGGCTCGACAGGCTCCAGTTTTTCCTTTCGGCCGGTGAGCGA
>JASFOT010000247.1:0-4281 GCA_050116375.1 Gammaproteobacteria bacterium
GCCCGAACACCCGCCCATCCGGGGAATGCAGCTGGCCCGCAAGCTGGGGATGATCAGCTATCGATCCGCCGAGGAATGGGCCATGCGTTTCGGCCGCGAGCGCACCGGCGCGGAACACGACCCGGGGGATTCCTTCGGTATCGATTTCGAGGTCGAGTCCTATCTGGAAGCCCACGCCAGCAAGTTCACCGGCGGCTTCGACCCCAACTGCTACCTGTATCTGTCCCGGGCCATGGACCTGTTCGACGTGGGCGAGCACAGCGGCTGCGTGGCCACCGAGCTGGGCCGCTCAACCGTCTCCCGCGCCCTGGTGGTGGGCGCCGAATCCGATTTCCTGTTCCCCATCCACCAGCAGGAAGACCTGGCAGAGTGTCTCGAGCACCCGGACAGGGAGGTGGACTTCGTTTCCCTGCCGTCCATCCAGGGCCACGATTCCTTCCTGGTGGATATGGATCGTTTCCGGCCCGTGATCTCGGCCTTTTACGACCGTTCCTGATCCTCGTCCGTCACCCGGGCGGAGAAGCGTCCTTTCGCCACGCGCACCGACACATCCTGGCCCCGTGTCACCTGGGCCGGATCGCGGACGATGGGACCTTCCGGCAGGGTCACGATGGCGTATCCCCGCTCCAGGGTCGCCGCCGGCCCCAGGGCCTCCAGCGTCTTGTACAGCACTTCCAGGCGGTTTCGCGATTCGTCCAGCCGGTGCCGGACGGCGGAGCGCAGAAGACCTTTGTCGGCCTCCAGCCGCTGGCGCGCGGCGCGGATCGCGGGGAGAGGCGAGGCGGCCCGCAGCCCCGCCTTCAGCGCGGCGAGCTGCGATCGGCAGTGACGGATCCGGCCCCGGCAGGCGATGCCGATGCGGGCCTCCAGCTCGTCCAGTCGCTGGGCCTGCTGCCTGAGGCGGTTTCCCGGATGCAGCCGCCAGAGCCCCTGGGACAGCCACCTGAGCTGCTTGCCCAGGTCCGTCAGCCGGCGCCGGGCGGCGGTCTGCAGCCGTGATCCGGTGACTTCGAAGCGCCGCCGCCATTCCTGGCCGTCGGGCACCGCCAGTTCCGCGGCCCCGGACGGGGTCGGCGCCCGCAGGTCCGCGACGAAATCGGCGATGGTGAAGTCGATTTCGTGGCCGACGCCCGAAATGACCGGGATCTCGGAGTCGTACACGGCGCGGGCCAGCACTTCCTCGTTGAAGGCCCAGAGGTCCTCCAGGCTGCCGCCGCCCCGGGCGAGGATCAGAACGTCGCACTCCGCCCTTTCCCCGGCGGCACGGATGGCGG
The DNA here is from genome assembly GCA_050116375.1 of Gammaproteobacteria bacterium. Classification (GTDB taxonomy): domain Bacteria; phylum Pseudomonadota; class Gammaproteobacteria; order Steroidobacterales; family XN24; genus JAHEFR01. Next base: position 1,275 of record JASFOT010000247.1, read on the forward strand.
CCGCGATTTTCGCCGCGGCCCCGTCTCCCTGCACCGGCACCGGATAAACCAGCACCGGGACCGCGGGGAACCGGCGTGCCAGCACGTGCAGGATGTCCCGGATGGCCGCCCCCGTGGGCGACGTGACGACCCCGATGCGGGAGGGCAGGGCCGGCAGCGGGCGCTTGTGCTCCTCGGCGAAGAGGCCCTCGGCGGCGAGCTTTGTCTTCAGGCGCTCGAACTCCCGCTGGAGATCTCCCTCGCCCGCGGGCTCCATGGCCTCGACGATGAGCTGATAATCGCCGCGCAGTTCGTAGATGCTGAGCCGCCCCCGGCAGATCACGGCCTGGCCGTCCTCCGGCCGGAAACGCAGCCGGAGATTGCTCTGCCGGAACATGGCGCAGCGGACCTGAGCGCCCTGGTCCTTGAGAGTGAAGTACATGTGCCCGGAGCCCGGCCGGGCCATGTTGGAAAGCTCGCCCTCGACCCGCACCGAGGAAAAACCGGTTTCCAGCAGGGTGCGCGCCTCCCGGTTGAGGCGCGAGACGGTGAAAATTTCGGCCCGCTCGCCGTCCTGGTCGAAAGTCCCGGATTCCATGGCCGCATCATACCCCGCGCTCCCTGGCGGCGGGACCTCCGGTTTACGCTCAGCCGGCAGGGCCTTAAAATTGATCGTTTATATCCTGTCCCTACCGAGTGGAGTCTCCCGCCATGCGCATAGTTGAACACGCTCTGACTTTCGACGACGTGCTCCTGCAGCCGGCCTACTCGGAAATCCTGCCCCGGGACGCCCAGCTGGCCACCCGCCTGACCCGCGGCATCGACCTGAACATGCCCATCGTGTCCGCCGCCATGGACACGGTCACCGAGGCCCGCCTGGCCATCGCCTTGGCCCAGGAAGGCGGCATCGGCATCATCCACAAGAACATGACGGCCGATGCCCAGGCCCGCGAGGTCCGGCGGGTCAAGAAATACGAGAGCGGGGTGATCAGCGACCCCATCACCGTGGCGCCGGACAAGACCGTCGGCGCCGTGCTGGCCCTGACCCGCGAGAAAAACATCTCCGGCGTGCCGGTGGTGGACGGGGACCAGCTGGTGGGTATCGTGACCCACCGGGATCTGCGTTTCGAGACGCGGCTGGACGCGCCGGTCTCCGAGGTGATGACGCCCAAGCCCAAGCTGGTGACGGTTCGCGAGGGCGCCGATCCCGAGGAAGTCCTCCTGCTCCTGCACAAGCACCGCATCGAGAAGGTGCTGGTGGTGGATGACGGGTTCTGCCTGAAGGGCATGATCACGGCCAAGGATTTCCAGAAGGCCACCGACTTCCCCCTGGCCTGCAAGGACGAACTGGGCGCCCTGCGGGTGGGCGCCGCGGTGGGCACGAGCCCCGACACGGACGAGCGCGTGGCGGCGCTGGTGGCCGCCGGCGTGGACGTGGTGGTGGTGGATACCTCCCACGGCCACACCCGGGGAGTCCTGGACCGGGTGCGGCATATCAAGAAGGCCTATCCGGACCTGCAGGTCATCGGCGGCAATATCGTCACGCCCGAGGCCGCAGAGGCCCTGGTCGAGGCGGGTGCGGACGGCGTCAAGGTCGGCATCGGGCCGGGTTCCATCTGCACCACCCGCGTCGTGGCCGGCGTCGGGGTGCCCCAGGTCTCCGCCATCTTCAACGTAGCCAGGGTGCTGGAGAAAAGCGGCCTGCCGATGATTGCCGACGGCGGCATCCGTTACTCGGGGGACCTGGCCAAGGCCATCGCCGCCGGGGCCGACTCGGTGATGATCGGCGGCCTGTTCGCCGGCACCGAGGAATCGCCCGGCGAGGTGGAGCTCTTCCAGGGCCGCTCCTACAAGTCCTATCGGGGCATGGGTTCCCTGGGCGCCATGTCCCAGAAGCACGGGTCCAGCGATCGCTATTTCCAGGACGCCACCGACGAAATCGAGAAACTCGTGCCCGAGGGCATCGAGGGCCGCGTCCCCTACAAGGGCAGCATCGTGGCCATCGTCCACCAGCTGGCCGGCGGGCTGCGGTCGGCCATGGGCTACACCGGCTGCGTGACCATCGACGAGATGCGCACCAAGCCCCGGTTCGTGAAAATCACCGCCGCCGGCGTCCGCGAGAGCCATGTGCACGACGTGACAATCACCAAGGAAGCGCCGAATTACCGACTAGACTGAGAGCAGGCGCTTTTATGAATGCTCACGACATCCACGACGACCGGATCCTCATTATCGATTTCGGGTCGCAGTACACCCAGCTCATCGCCCGCCGGGTGAGAGAGGCGGGCGTCTATAGCGAGATCCATGCCTGGGACATGGCGGATCACGAGATCCGCGACTTCGCCCCCCGGGGGATCATCCTCTCCGGCGGGCCCGAGTCGGTGACCGTCTCGGAGCCTCCGCGGGCGCCGGCGGCGGTCTTCGAACTCGACGTGCCGGTCCTCGGCATCTGCTACGGCATGCAGACCATGGCGGCGCAGCTCGGGGGCCGCGTGGCCGGCTCCCTGCATCGGGAATTCGGCTATGCCCAGGTCACCGCCGCCGACGACTCCCGGCTGCTGGAAGGCATCGAGGATCACGCCGACGACGAGGGCCGCGGTCTGCTGGACGTCTGGATGAGCCACGGCGATCGCGTCGAGGAACTACCGCCGGGTTTCGAGGTGATCGCCAGCACCGGCAGCGCGCCCCTGGCGGGGATGGAGGATCACGGGCGCCGCTTCTACGGTCTCCAGTTCCATCCGGAAGTGACCCACACGCGCCAGGGCACCCGGATACTGCATCGTTTCGTGCACCAGATCTGCGGGTGCGGCTCGGACTGGAACGCGGGCAACATCATCGAGGACAGCATCGCCCGCATCCGCGCGGAGGTGGGCGGCGACAAGGTGCTCCTCGGCCTGTCGGGCGGCGTGGATTCCTCGGTGGTGGCAGCCCTGCTGCACCGGGCCATCGGCGACCAGCTCGTCTGTGTCTTCGTGGATCACGGCCTGCTGCGCAAAGACGAGGGCGACCAGGTCATGGCCACCTTCGC
>JASFOT010000248.1:0-4258 GCA_050116375.1 Gammaproteobacteria bacterium
ATCGGTCCGGCCAGCGACGGCGCCCCGGATCGGAAGAAGCCCCGCCGTTTTCTGGCTCAAAAGCAGGAGACACGTTAGCCTTCTTCGGTCGCTGCGTGATGCAGCAGGAAGTCAGACTCTTTGATGGCCAAGATTCACTACATCGCCTACGGATCCAATCTTCATCCTCTCCGGCTTGCCGAGCGGGTGCCGTCGGCCCGCGCCGTGGACGTGGTCGAGATGCCCGGTCATCGGCTGGCGTTCCACAAGCGCAGCGTTGACGGATCGGCGAAATGTCATATGTACACGGACGAAGTTCGGCACCTGACCGCTTACGGAGTGCTTTACGAATTCCATGTCGACCACAAGGCCCATCTGGACGCGGCGGAGGGGCCTGGTTATCGGGAGAGGATTGCCGGGTATCCCGTGAACGGCGAGACGTACCGGTCTTTCACCTATGTTGCCCGGCCGACGCATATCGCGCCGGATCTGGTTCCCTACCGCTGGTACAAGGACCTGGTGCTGGCCGGTGCCCGTTACCACGGATTTCCGGGCGAATACATCGCCAGCATAGAGGCGACGCCATCCAGGGATGATCCGGATCCTGCCCGCGCCGAGCGGCACGACAACCTGCTTCGCCAGATGACGTGCGGCTGATCAGGCTGATCACGCCGGGCTGCGGAAGAACGGCGGACCGGTCCGCCGGGTCCCGGGAGTATCGCGAATGTTGATCAGCGATCTGCTGGATTCCATGGTGCCTGTCATTCAGGCGCCGATGGCGGGCGTCCAGGACAGCGCTCTCGCGCTGGCGGTGTCGTCGGCGGGCGGGCTGGGTTCGCTGCCCTGCGCCATGCTCGACGAGGCGTCCTTGCGCAGCGAACTGGATAAGCTTCGGGCCTCCGGCGACAGGCCGATCAACATGAATTTTTTCTGCCACGCTCCGCCGGTGCCCGACCGGGAGAGGGAGGCCCGGTGGCGCGCCCGCCTGCAGCCTTATTTCGCGGAATACGGCATCAAGTCCGACGAAATTCCGGACGGTGCTGGCCGGCGACCGTTCAGTCACGAAATCGCCGATGTCCTCGAGGAGTACCGGCCCGCCGTGATCAGCTTCCACTTCGGATTACCTGCCCCCGACCTTCTCCAGCGGGTCAAGGCCTGGGGAACCAGTGTGCTTTCAACGGCGACCACAGTGGACGAGGCTTGCTGGCTGGAGGCCCACGGCGCTGACGCCGTCATCGCCCAGGGCCTGGAGGCCGGCGGGCATCGGGGGATGTTTCTGACAAAGGATCTGACGACCCAGGCCGGAACCTTCGCGCTCCTGCCCCAGGTTCTCCGGGCGGTGGATGTTCCGGTCATCGCCGCCGGCGGGATTGCCGACGGGAGGGGCGTGGCAGCGGTGCTGTCGCTGGGTGCCGTTGCCGCCCAGGTCGGCACGGGCTATCTGCTTTGCCGGGAGACGAAAACCACACCGCTTCACCGGGCCGCACTCAAAAGTCACGGCGCCAGGCACACCGCCGTCACCAATGTCTTCTCGGGCCGGCCCGCGCGGGGAATCGTCAACAGGATCATCGGCGAACTCGGTCCCATCTGCCCGGACGCACCGGACTTTCCCCTGGCCGCGACCGCCGTTACGGCACTGCGCGAACGCGCGGAAGCGGCAGGGTCAACAGACTTTACTCCGTTGTGGTCCGGGCAGAACGCCAGCGGATGTCGGGAAATCTCGGCACGGGAATTTACCGGTCAGCTGGCGGCATACCTGTAAGCCCGGGCACTCCGGCGGCGAGAGGAGAGGCGGCTAGTCGCGCTCCAGATAGTGGATGCTGAACAGGTCCTGGTCGTCACGCCAGACTTTGACGGAGCGAAAACCGGCGCGGGCCGCCAGAGACGCGAACTCCTCCATCTCGTATTTGTGGGAGTACTCGGTCACGATGGTCTCGCCTTCGGCGAAGCTGATTTCCGCTCCCGAGATCCTGACCGTCTGGTCCTTCCGGCTGTTGAGGCGCATTTCGATGCGCCCTTCCTGGTCGTCCCATACGGCCTGATGCCGAAACGCTCCCGTGTTGAAGTCTGCGCCGAGTTCACGATTGATCCGACGCAGCAGGTTGAGGTTGAACTCGGCCGTCACGCCGGCCGCGTCGTTGTAGGCTTTCTCTACCACCCTTCGGGCCTTTCGCAGATCGACCCCGATAAGAAGCGCGCCGCCGGGGCCGGCCTCTGTGTGCATTACCTCCAGGAGCTCGATGGCGTCGGCCTCCTCGAAGTTGCCGATGGTGGAGCCCGGAAAGAAAACCAGGTTCCGGGTCGGAGGCGTGGACGGCTCCGGGAGCTCGAACGCCTGAGTAAAATCGGCGCACACGGGCAGAACCTCGAGATCCAAGAACTCATCCGCCAGCGCCTGGGCTGACGCAAGCAGATGTTCACGGGAAATTTCCACCGGGACATAGGCGACCGGCGAGTCCAGGCCCGTCAGCAACTTGCGTGTTTTCAGCCCGGATCCGGAACCGAACTCGATGACACACGCCCCTGGGCCCACAAGGTCGGCGATCTCCGGCATACGACGGTCCATGATCGCCAGTTCCGTTCGCGTTGGATAATACTCGGGCAGCCGGGTGATCTTCTCGAAAAGTCGCGAGCCCCGTTCGTCGTAGAAGAACTTGGGCGACAGGGACTTCGGTTCCGCCGTCAGTCCCTCCAGGACTTCGGCCCGAAAGTCGCCGTGGGGCGGATGCAGGTCCAGCAGGCGCACCGGCGTGCTGCTGTGGGAAGCTTCAGGCATCAGATATTCCTTGCCAGGCGAATGCCGGTAAATTGCCAGCGTTGTTGCGGGTAGAAGAAGTTTCGGTAGGTGGCGCGCACGTGATCCGGGGGCGTGGCGCAGGAACCACCGCGCAGCACCATCTGGCTGCACATAAACTTGCCATTATACTCGCCCAGAGATCCATCCAGCGGCCGGAACCCGGGGTAGGGCGCGTATGGGCTTGCCGTCCATTCCCATACGTCACCGAACATCTGGCGCAGTTTCGTGCCGCTCCCTCCGGAGGGGTGCAGCGCACCGCTGTCGACGAAGTTGCCTGATACCGGCTGGTCTCGGGCCGCAGATTCCCATTCTGCCTCGGTGGGCAGCCGCGCCCGCGCCCAGCGGGCGAAGGCGTCGGCCTCGTAGAAGCTCACATGGGTCACCGGGGCGTCCATATCGATGGGCTGGCGACCGCCGAGAGTGAAGTAATGTTCCTCGTCCAGCCAGTAAAGCGGTGTGGTCCAGCCCTCTGATTGCACGGTGGCCCAGCCGTCGGACAACCAGAGCTCGGGCTTTCGGTAGCCGCCGTCCCGAATGAATTCCAGATACTCGCCGTTGGTGACCGGGCGCTCCGCGATCTCGAAGTCCTCTATCCATGTCCGATGCCGGGGCGTCTCGTTGTCATAGCAGAACGAGTCGCCGTCGTGGCCTATTTCCGTGACTCCGCCCGGAAACTCCTGCCATCCCTGGGGTCCGCACGCAGCCCCCGATGGAATACCGGCATCCTCCCGGAAGACCGGATAGAGGGGATTCTGCGCCAGCACGTGCTTGATATCGGTGAGGATCAGTTCCTGATGCTGTTGTTCGTGGTTCAGGCCCAACGTGACCAGGAACGCCAGTCGCTCGTCCGCCTCTTCCACGAGCCGGGACATGTGAGCGTCCACGTGCTTTCTGTAGGTGATGATGTCTTCTACCGTGGGGCGACTGATCAGTCCGCGGCGCGGCCGCAGGTACATGTCGCCGGCGGTGTAGTAATAGCTGTTGAAAAGGTGGTGATAGCGCTCATCGATGGGTCGATATCCCTCGACCCTGTTCTTAAGGATGAAATGCTCATAAAACCAGGTGACGTGCGCCAGGTGCCATTTCGCAGGGCTCACGTCCGGCATGCTCTGGACCGTCATGTCCTCGGGCCCGAGGGTGCTGCACAATTCCAGTGAGAAGGCCCGTACACGCCGGTAGAACTCGGCAAGAGAGCCGGCGGGCGCGGAGATCGGCGAGCTTGTGGCGGAAGAGGAAGTCATTGGTATCCCGTCAAAAAATGCCACACTAGGGTAACGAAACGATGACGGCCGTTCCAAAAACGCCCCTGTCGTGAGCTTGACGGGGCCCGGGTGCGGAGGCTTAAATACGCCACCTTCCCACAGGGGCCAGGTAGCTCAGTTGGTAGAGCAGCGGACTGAAAATCCGCGTGTCGGCAGTTCGATTCTGCCCCTGGCCACCATTTTTCTCCTTATCGGTTTCGGCCGCCGCGGTATTACGCAA
>JASFOT010000249.1:0-4257 GCA_050116375.1 Gammaproteobacteria bacterium
CGATCGTCCGGCGCCACGACCTGGAGAAATGGCTCGGTGGGCTTCGTCAGGTGGGGCTCGAAGCTGCGGCGGTTTACGCGGAACAGGACGCGATGCCGGACTCGCCCACGGCGACCGTGTGGCTCATTGACGGGGAAAGTTGCCTGGTGCGCCGTCCCGGCGAGGAACCCATCGCGATCGAGGGCCGGTCCATCGATGAGTTCCTGCTGCTCGGAGACCCGCGCCAGGACGACGATGACAAATCGGCCCACCTCACTGTTTACATGGGACCCGATGACGCGGACAGATACTCTGCCGGTCTGGAGGCCCTGCGAGCGCAGCTCGGCAGCGTGGATATCCAGCTGCTGCGGGAAGGAGCGTTGCCCCACCTTGCCAGCAAGATGGTCCGGGAACCGGGCATCAATCTCCTGCAGGGGGAATACGCCCCGCGGACGGGCATGGAAAAACTGTGGCGGCCCTGGCGGGCTGCCGCCATTTTGCTTGTCACACTGATCGCTGTGAGCATCGGGCGCGACGTTGCGGAGCTAGTGCGCCTGAGCAAGATGGATGCCGAGCTGGATGGGGCCATGGATACGGTGTTCCGCGAAGCGATGCCGGACGTCCAGCGGATCGTCAACCACAAGCGTCAAATGGAATCCAGGCTGGCGGCAGTGCGGGCCAGTCGGGGAGGTTCCGACGCCCCATTCCTCAGATCCCTGGAGGCACTCGGTCGGGCTGTGGGTACCGCTCCGGGAACCTCGGTGGAGTCCCTGAGTTTTCGGAATGGGGTCATGGAGGTCAAACTTTCCACCCCGAGTGTGGACACGCTTGACGCCATCCAGCGATCGATCGAGGGCTCTCCCGCTCTTGACGCATCGATCCTGTCCGCCAATCCAAGAGGAGATTCGGTGGAAGGGCGTATCCAGCTGACAGAGGCAGGCGCATGAGGGAGTGGTTCGATGGTCTCGCCCCGCGAGAGCGCCTGTTCGTCGTCGTCGGCGCGGCGGCGGTCAGCATTATGCTTTTCTGGGGAATAGTGCTGGCACCCCTGTCCTCGAAGGTCGAGCAGCTTTCCGCCCGGGTCGAGGAAAAACGGTCGACCCTCTCCTGGATGTCTGTCGCCGCTACGGAAATCGCTTCCGCAGGAGAGGTGGCGGCCGGCGCCGGCGATCCGGATCAGTCCCTGGTGGTGGTCATCGACCGCACCGCCCGGCAATCAGGCCTTGGACAGTCCATTACCCGAAATCAGCCCGTGGGAGAAGACGGAATTCGTGTGCGGATGGAGAGCGCCGCCTTCGATACCGTCGCCACCTGGCTGGGACAGCTGCAAACGGCATATGGCCTGTCACTGGAATCCGCGACTTTCGAACGCGGGTCCGTCAGTGGGACGGTTACTGCGAGCATCACGCTGAGGCAGCCGGGCTGATGCGGCGCACCGCGGTCCTGGTCGCGCTCGGCGCGCTGTTGCTGCTGTTTTTTGTCATCGCCCTGTGGCCGGCACGTGTTGCCGTCGGCTGGCTGGTGCCCGGAGGTGCTTCTCTCGCGGGAGTCAGCGGCACCGTCTGGGACGGTTCGGCGGCCCGGGTCAGGGTCGGCATCATGGACGTGGGGGCCCTGAAATGGGAAGCGCGTCCGCTGTCTTTTCTGACCGGTTCACCGACCTGGCGGCTGGAGGCCAGCCGGCCGGACGGGTTCGCCCGCGCGACAGTGAAGATTCTCGGGGCGCAGAGCGTCGCGGTCACCGACCTGGACCTGGGTACGACGTTGGATGCGGTAAGCTCGTGGATCAACCTGGCCGGGACGCGCGGCAACGTCAGCGCCCGCGTCGATGAGGTTGCCCTGGAGGACGGACGGCTCACGTCACTGGCCGGTCGCGTCGTGGTCGATTCTCTCCAGCCTATCGGGCTTCGCGATGTGGATCTGGGGGCCATACAGATCGACATTCCCGGCGGCCAATCCGGCCCCTACGTCGGCACCGTCACCGCCCTGTCCGGCCCTCTTCGTATCGACCAGGGTCGGGTGGAAGTCCAGCCGGATGGCAAGTTCGTCGTTGACGGCCTGGTCGCGGCCCAGCCCGATGCGCCGGACATGATTGTCCAGGGGCTGGAATTCCTGGGGGCGGCAGACGCCCGGGGGTTTCGGCAGTTCCGGCATCAGGGTTCCCTCTGAGACGTCGCGCTCCACCATTTGAAAGCCTTGTGGAGCGGGAAATACAAACCCAGTTTCACTTGTCCGGTTTCGTGCACACCCGAGACAAGTCGACCGTATTTTTCCAGCTGCGGCCGGTAGCGCTCGACCTCGCGGGACAAAAATCCGTCAAGGTCTCCGCCCGTATGTTCGCCGGTCTTGTAATCGACGATCCAGGTATCCCCGTTTGCGTCCACGATAAATCTGTCGATGACGGCATGAACCAGCTGGCCACCGTCCATGCCGGCCAGGGCATACTCGGAACGCGCGTCCCGGTGCGGGCCTGCCAGCAGCCACCGGCCTGACTCGTCTGTTACGGTAGCCACCAGCGCCCCCAGAACACGCTCTGCCGCCGACTTTGCATCTTCCGGCCCGAGGCCTTCCTCGCGGAGCATTCTGACAACAGTCCCGCTTTGCGCCTGGATTCGGCCTGGAGTCCAGGCGTCCAGATTGTCGGCAGCAAGTCTCTCCAGCCAGCGATGTACCACCGTGCCCACCGCCCGGCTCGATCGGCCGGCCCACCAGTACTCCACGTCCTCTGTCGCCGCTTCCGCCGATTCGGCGGTGGACTTCCACTGTATGGACCCCGGCAATTTCGGCAGCTGCCAGTCCGCGGGCAGCCGCCGAAAGAAGCCCACCGCCGGTTTCGGCGTCGCGGTTTCGACAGCCTGGCTTTCCTGGCGGTCTTCTAGGGCGTTCAGAAAAGCCTCCTCGCAATGCCCCCACAACAGAGAGAGAAGCGTGCCCTCGGCAGGCGGACGTGGCCATCGGCTTTCCCCGTCCTCCCTGAAACGGATCGATCCGAAGAGATGCAGCTGCCGGCGGGCCCGGGTCACCGCCACGTACAGCAGGCGACCCAGCTCGTACCCGGTCTTCTTGCTCTCCTGGCTGCGAATATAACGATGCAGAGGATCCCGGTCCCGACCTCTCTCCTCGATCGACGCAAGCAGAAGATCCCGGCTGCCATCGGGCTGCGGGAACTCCAGCCAGTGCAGCAACTCCAGATTGCCGCGGCTCGTTCCGCGGTGAAGCCCGGGAAGGAGAACGTAATCGAATTCCAGTCCCTTGGCCTTGTGGATGGTCATCAGCTGCAGCGTCGAGCCAGCCTGCGGGTCCGGTGACGCAAACAGGTCGCTCAGGGCGTTCTCGAGATCAGCGGGGTCTTCGAGTTCGCTCCCGGTCTGAAGACGTTCCAGCCGCTGTATAAAACTTCGAGCGTCGTCCAGGGCCGCCGCGGTATCCAGGGCCGCGGGCCCGCCCAGCGCGAGCCACGCCCCTTCCACCCGTCGGTGCAACGGGCGCCTACCCTGCTCCGACGAGGCGGACGCGATTACGCTCGAGAACCGGTCCAGGCGCTGACGGCCACCGGGACTGAGGCGGGCCAGCACGTCACTGTCCCGAATGTGCTCCGGAATCGTTCGCCTCGAATCCCCTGCGACAATCTCCAGTTCGTCCAGCGTAAGGCCGCACCATGGAGCCCGCAGGCACGCGAGCCAGGCAGTCCTGTCTGCCGGATGTGCCAATGCGCGCGTCAGGGCCATCAGGTCCTGAATGACCTGACGGTTGGCCAGGCGTTCGATTTCCACGGCCTGAAACCGAATGCCCGCCAACTTGAGTTCGGGCGCGATTCGCTCCAGGAGGTTCCTGGACCTGACCAGGATCCCGATACTGGCATCGGGATCACTCCCGCGAATGGACTCCACCACCGTGCGCACCCGGACAGCCTCCCGCGAACCATCGTCGTCACACTCGAAGGCGTGATAGCAGACAGGGGCCTCCGGGACAGCGGGATTGAAGGCTTTTGCAGGGACGAAGGGCACGGCTCCAAGCCGTGGATCCTCGTAACCGGGCATGACCGTGGGGAACACGTCGCTGACCCAATCGACAACCCCGGCGGCGGAACGGAAATTGACTTCGAGGTTGAGGGGTTCTACCGGCACCTCCTCGATTCGGCCCAGCCTGCGCACGTCAAGAAACAGTCCGACTTCTGCCTCACGAAAGCCGTAAATGGACTGCATGGGATCGCCGACGCAAAACAGGCTCCGACCGTCGCCCGCTTCCCATCCTGCAGTCAGCAGCCTGAGCAGCTCC
>JASFOT010000250.1:0-4257 GCA_050116375.1 Gammaproteobacteria bacterium
GGCGAGCAGGTCACCACCACATCACCCGCGGTAGCCCTGAGCACAGCCCTGTCCTGCAGGACCACGTTCTCAGGATGACGCTCGGCAAGGGCCGTACTGCTGAGATCGTCCACGAGCAGAGAATTGCCTTCACTCGAGTCTGTCGCCTGCAGACCGGCGAATGGACGGTCGGCGATAAGGACCGGCTGGGTATGAAGCAAGGATCCCGCGAACCGGCGGATCCTCCGCAGATCCCGGCTCGACAGGCTCATTCGGACGTGTGGAAGCACCGGTAGCAAATCAGGCGACTCCCCCGGGGTTCGGCTCCCGGGTCGACCGCGACAGAATCGCGGCCTCTAACCTCATATTAGGTCGCCGCGGACGGGCCTGCCTGCCTCAGGCGGAACGAGCCTTTTTCGCCCGACCCTTGCGACGGCCTTTTGACGGCCGCTCGATCTCGCTGCGCGGATGGAATACCGCTTTCTCAAGATCCACGAATGCCTGCTCGATGTAGTCGGCCAGCTTGCTCAGGTCACCGAGCTGGCGGGTACCGATCAGCCCGAAGTGGAGCGTGCCGGCGTAGCTGAACAACGTAATATTGAGGCGGTTGCCGGGCATAAGAGTGCTCACCGGACACATCTCCTCCAGGAGCGCTCCCTTGAGATAAAGCGGGTTGCGCGGACCGGGCACGTTGGACACCAGGGTGTCGCTGATCGGGGGTAACACGTCGCTGAGCCCGAACATCTCCGTAAGCTGGGCACCCAGACCGGTGATGATCGAATACATCACCACGGAGTCCGGCGGCACATTGTCAACCTGGTTCCGCACGTTGCGCAGCGTGAACCCGATCTCGCGAAGCCGCTCGTAGGGATCGCTGGTGCGATTTGCCAGGTCCACCGTCACCAGGCCGATGCGGTTGCCCTCTTTCCTGTCGCCTTTGCTGCGCAGGCTGACCGGCATCTGGATGGAAATCGGTCGCCTGGGATCCTCGCCCTGCTCCTCCAGGTATCGGTGCAGGGCCCCGTCGACACAGGTGAGTGCGACGTGATTCAGCGTTGCGCGGCACATGTCCCGGATTCGCTGAACGTCGGACATCGGTACGCTCGCCTTGGCGAACTGCCGTTCCGGAACGGTCCTTCCGGTCAGTTCGGTATGGCCGCCGGAACGGAACGGCAGGGACACCGCGTTCCGGGTCAGCCCCACCTGCTCCAGGGCCAGCTGGGCCACCAGCTTGGCCAGGCCCTTGGTGGTCTTGTATCGGCTCAGGGAGCCGGTCACGAGGTTCCGCAGCATGTAGGCTGTTGCCTGCTTGCTGGCGCGCCGCCGGCGTCGTTTGCGCAGCGACACCCAGACGGGTTTTACCTCCAGATCCTCCCGCGACTCGCTCAGGCCCCGAGCCGTCCAGTCCACCAGCGTCACGCCGTCCGCATAGGCGTGATGAATCTTCGAATAGATGGCGAAACGGCCGCCCTGCACCCGATCAATGATGTGGAATTCCCACAGGGGGCGGGTTCGATCCAGCTCCGGCGTGTGCAGCCGGGCCGCGCCGTCGAACAGTTTTCGACGAGTCAGCACCTTTTCAGGGCGGTGATAGAAAACATGCTGATCGATATCGAATTCGTCGGCAGTCCTCCAGCGCGGGCCGCCCAGAGCGATAAAGTCGATGACCTGGTTAAACGGCTCGACAGGTTCGTCGAAGGACCTGAATTCCTCGTACAGATCATGAACGAAATTCTCCGGCGCCCCGGCCGGCTTCTTGAATATCATCAGCCCTGCCACGTGCTTCGGGCTGTCCTTGGTCTCGGTAATAAAAAAGCCAAGGTCGAGGAGCGAGAGTCGTTTCATGTCTTTTCTAATAGCCGGTTTTCACCGGTCGCGAAAGCCGGATACAGTCTGTTCGTCAAAAACGGATCATAACCCGCTTTCGCCAAAAACCGGCGACATGGATACACGAAGGTGCGAGCCACCCGCGCGGTGGAAAAGATTGAAACGCGGTCGACACTCTACGAAACAATCACGTCCTCGCCCTGGGAGCGAATCACGCAGACGCCAATGGCAACAGACACTTCCTGTCGCACCCACCGAAAGGCGCGGCCGTTCGAACCTGCATTGACAAACCACCCTATTCGTTCATGATCGCTCCAGCGATGAGGAGCTTCTGAACCGGCACATGTCGTTTATCGACGAAATCAGGCGCCGCAACGTGGCCAGGGTGGGCGTGCTTTATGTCGTCGCCGCCTGGCTGCTCCTGCAGGTCACCGACGTCCTGTCGTCGCTGCTGCCGGTCCCGGTGTGGACCGGCTCCCTGGTCTTCATCCTGCTGGTCATCGGCTTCCCACTGGTATTGATCTTCTCCTGGATCTACGAGCTCACGCCGGAAGGTATCAAGCGCGAGAAAGACGTGGACCGCAGCCAGTCCGTTACCGGAGAAACCGGCCGCAAGATCAACATCCTGATCATCGTGCTGCTGGTCCTGGCCATCGCCACGGTTCTGCTGGACAGGTTCATTCCCCACGAAGCGCCCGTGGTCGAACAGGCGACTGTCGAGGAAACGGAAGCGGCCCGAGCGGAAGAGCCGGCAGATCCCGCGGCCATGGTCGCGCAGAAATTCGCGCCGCCCGCCGACCGTTCCGTGGCGGTTCTGCCCTTCGTCAACATGAGCGGCAATCCGGAGAACGAATACTTCTCGGACGGTCTCACCGAGGAACTCCTCAACGTCCTGGCCAAGATGGACGGACTTCGGGTCGCTGCCCGTACCTCCTCTTTTCGCTTCAAGGGCGAGGTGGGGGATCCGGCAGAGATCGGCGAAGCCCTGAACGTCAATCACCTGCTGGAGGGCAGCGTTCGCCAGTCCGGCGATCGTATCCGGATCACCGCCCAGCTCATCAACGCCTCCGACGGCTACCACCTGTGGAGCGAAACCTACGACCGCACCCTCGACGACGTCTTCGCCATCCAGGACGAGATCTCGCGGGCCGTCGCCAGTGCGCTGGAGGTGCGCCTGCTGGGCGGGCCCGATGCCGCTTCACCCGTCAGGGTGGCGACCCGCAACATGGCTGCCTACAACGCCTACCTCAAGGGCACCCAGCTGCTGGCGGGCTCGGGCGTGGATACGTACCGGGCAGCGGAGGCGTTGTTCGAGGAGGCCCTGCGCCTGGACCCGGACTTTGCGGCCGCCCACGCCGGCCTTGCCCGCGCCTGGGTCGACCTCGCCAACTGGGGCACCCTTGACTTCCGGGACACGCTGCCCAAAGTCCAGGAGCAGATCGACAAAGCGCTCGCCATCGATCCGCAGCTTCCCGATGCCTGGGTCCTGAAAGCGTGGATACGATACTGGAGCGATCCGGTGCGCCGGGACCGGGCGGGTACCGCGGAGGACCTGAGGCAGGCCCTCGAGCTGGAGCCGGGCAACGTGCGCGCCAGCGAGTGGCTGGCCTTCGTGCTCGCTCAGATGGGAGAGCGGGATGAGGCAGTTAACGTGCTGGAGGAAGCCATCGAGCGGGATCCCCTGTCCGTCGCCCTCCGCCTGCAGATGGGCGCGATCCTGGAGATCCTGACCCGTTTCGAGGAGGCCGAGGCCAATTACAACCTGGCCGTCGATCTCGCCCCTGATGATCCCAACGCGGTGGGGCAATTGGCAGAGTTCAAGACAAACCGCGGTCAGGTGGCCGAGGCCGTTGTTCTCGAGGAACGCCTGCTGGAGCTGGACCCGCTGGATCCCGAAGTGCCGGCATTCCTGTGGTTGGATTACCTTCACATGGGGGACGACGAGCGGGCTGAAGCCTGGGTCACTGAGACCATCCGACGCGATCCCGAGGCGGAGGTCAGCCCGCTGGGGCGTGCCGTGCTGGCCTATTACCGGGGCGAGGACGCGGACGCTTACGCCATCGCCATGGAAGAACTGTCACAGACCCTGAACAATCGCTTGGGCTCGATTTCCGTATACCGGATCATGGTCAGGGATATCGCCCTCGCCAGGGGCGACCTGTCGGAGGCCGAAGCGGTGATGGAAGGCTGGTGGGAAGGCGTTACAGACTCGGCCTTCGCCATCGACCCCGAGCTGGACTCCCTGATGATTCGCCTGCACGCCCTGCCCGTGATCGCGGCCAGGAACGGGCGCGAGACGGCCCAGCGCATCGCCGCCGATCTGCTCACGCAATTCGGGGACGGATCCACTCGATTCTCCCCGGCGGGCCAGGCTAGCCTGCTGGCCTACCTGCACGGTTTTCTGGGAGACCCGGCAAGCTCCGTCCGTTATCTGCGCCAGCGGGATCGAAT
>JASFOT010000251.1:0-4250 GCA_050116375.1 Gammaproteobacteria bacterium
CCGATGCATTGGCCCCGAACTTCTGCTTGTAGCGATAGGAGAAATCGTAAGCCATGGGCAGGTTTCCACTGCGCATCCAGGCGACCGTGCCCATGATGCCCTCGGTGTCCTCGCCCAGAGCGTCACCGAATTCCCGAAAAGCGGGACCGACCGTCATGGCGAAAATCTTCGGCGACAGCCCGGCTTTCTTCGCCGCCCGAACCAGCCCGATGGAGTCCTCCAGGTAAGTCCCCCCGAGCAGAACTTCCGGCTGTGTTGCGATGATTCGTTCGGCAAGACCGGAGAACTCCGTCTTGTCCTCCGGATAGGCTTCGTCGAACACGAGCTCCATCTCCAGCGCCCGTATGGACGCTCGTACGCCGTCCGCGACCTCGCGGGGAAATTCGCTGTCAGCGTACACCAAGGCGACCCGCGACAGTCCCAGTTCCCCGGCCAGCTTGAGTGGCAGGTCCATGTATTGCCCGGCAGGGGTATCGATCTGGAAAACGTTATCGAAGCCCTGCATCCAGATCTTCCTGGCCGCCGCACCTGCCGCCACCATCGGCATGCCGTGCCTGTCGGCGACTGCTGCCGCCGCCATGGTGATATCTGATCCGTAAGGGCCGACCAGGAAATCGACCTGATCCTCGGTGATCAGCCTCTCGTAAAGCGCCGCGCTTGTTTCCGGATCCGACGCATCATCGTAAACGACTACTTCGACCGGATAGCCCAGGAGGGCACCGCGGGCGTTGACGTCCGCTGCCCACATCCTCAGGCCCTGCATCTGATTGGTACCGGGCACTGCATAGCTGCCGGTCATGGACGCCGTCGCGCCGATCCGGATCGCGGAGCGCTCGTCGGCAGCCTGTGCAGTGCTTAAGAGGAACAGGCAAGCAAGCAGAAAGGCAACCGGGATACACAGATGTCTGGGCATGGCTACTTCTCGATATCCAGCCGACGTTTCTCGGTGTAGAGCGTTCGCACGAGACTGTACTCGAACGGCGAGCCAGTCCCGTAGTACAGGAACTTCACATGAGCCCGGGTATCGATGGCATAGAGCAGGCTCCATATGATCTGCATGGTCCGATCCGGATCGAGAATGGCATCACGGATCTGGGTCGTGACGTACCAGTCCACGCCAGTACCGATGCCGTCTCTGACCGATGAGGGCCCGAGCAAGGGCAGCACCAGGTACGGCCCGGCGCCGACGCCCCATTTGCCCAGGGTCTGTCCGAAATCCTCGCGGTGCTGGGGTATTCCCATCGGCGTGGCCGGGTCGAAGAGGCCCAGCAGGCCGATCGTGGTGTTCACGGCGAAGCGGCCTGTCGTGTGCAGCGTTTTTCTGCCGCTGCCCTGAAGCAGGCTGTTGTAGATAGTCCGGATATTGAAAAAATTCGTGAAGAAATTGTGCACGCCTGCACGGAAAAAAGACGGCGTGACCTTGTAGTAACCGATCACCAGCGGAAGGAGAACGTACTTGTCCACGCGATAGTTGAACCGGTACATGGTCTTGTTGAAGGCCATGAACGGATCGTCCATCTCGTCGAACTGCTGGACATCCGGCCGGATCAGACGATCCGCCGAGAACACCGGCTCCTCGGGCTCGTCGCCCACGACCACCGGGGCAGTGCTGCAGCCACCTGTTAAAACACCCAGAATGATCAGCCCCAGGGCTGGCAGCGTTCTGCGTAAGACTTGTCGCCGTGACACCGCTGCACTCATCCTAAGGCCGGAAAATCTCGATCATGTGAGCTACGTAATCGCGCTGGGTCATGTTCCCCAGATGACCGCCGTTGGGGTAAATCGTCGCGCGCTCGCCGAAGACCTGGCGAAAGAAATCGATCTGGCCCGGCTCGAGAATCAGATCGTCTGCGTTATGCGTGACGTAGATGTTGTCCGCGTTTCGAAGAAAATCCTCGATAGTAGCCAGGCTCATCTCCTCGATCAGCGAGGTTCGGGTAAGAGCGGGATTCCTCGCCTTGTAATAGGGGTAGAAATAAGCATGAAAGAAGTCAGTGAATCCGAGCCGCATGGCCACGTGGTTGTAGGTGGCAAGATCCGTGTTCTTGCGTAGCCTCACGTTGCTGGGCTTGATGTAACCGAAGTCCGTCATGACATCCGACGTGAATGCCATATTGGCTGCAGCAAGGCGGAACGCGGTCCCGATGAGTGCAGCCAGCCGTTCATTGGGGGGCTGGTAGATCTCGTAGACCTTGTAAAGAAAGTCCTCGCTCAGATTGAGCTCGTCGGAACGCGTGTAGACCTCGGCAAAACGATCGATCAGTTGCTGGTAGAACGCACCGAAGTTGTCCTCGCCGCCCGGTATGTTCTCCAGCATCCGGTCCAGCAGCGAGATCGAGCTGTACAGCCGCATCGGCGAATTGATCATCAGCGCCCGTTTGAATCGGAAAGCCTGGCGTTCCTGGTCGATATTCATCACGAATGCCGTGTTGAAGGCGCCCAGACTGTAGCCGGTCAGGAAGAATTCCGTGACCTCCGCCTTGTGTTCGAGCTTCCTCCAGATCGTCTCCATGACCCTGTAGAGATCAGCAGCGTCGTCGAAGGCGTGTCCTGGTACGTGGCTCGATGACGCGGAGACGATAAAGTTGGAATGGGTCGGGGACGATAACGCGACGAAGTGGAAGCCCGCCTTGTACAGGGCTTTGCCGATATTGCGATTGGACGTGCCGTCGTGGGACCCGCCGGTGCCGGCAATCAGGAAAACCAGCGGCGCCGGGCCCTTCTGCAAGGCGTAGGAATAACGCAGTTTCTTGTCGTAGAAAAACACGTCCGGAACTTCCCGGTCCGGGAAGATTTCGATGCTGCGTCTCTTCAGCGGAACCCGAACGTCGAGATCAGCCTGATAGTCCGCGGGAGTCCCGACAACAGTCGCGACGAAAGGATCATCGAAGGGATAGTCGTAGGCGCTGGCCGGGGTGCCTAGCAGGAGCGCCATTAGACAACCGGCAAGAACACCTGCTCGTCTGCAATTATTGGCGCTCATAGGCTGATCTTGGCCGACGAAATTCGGCCAACACTACCGTGAAAGGGATGTATAAGTCCACCGCCGGTTCGCCGGTACGCGGGCCTCCGATCAGCCCTGAATTATTGAAACCGTCAGGTCTGCTCCACGGGGCGACGGGCACCGAGTCCAATCCAGCGCCGCACGTCCTCGAGGAGCAGATAGAGCACGGGGATCAGCACGAGAGTGATGACGGTGGCGAACAGGATTCCGAAGCCCAGCGACACTGCCATCGGTATCAGGAACTGGGCCTGGGTGGACTTCTCAAGCAATAACGGAGTCAGTCCCGCGAACGTGGTCAGTGATGTCAGCAGCACGGGTCGCAGGCGGGCTAATCCAGCTCGATAAACCGCATCCCGCATTTCGACGCCCTCGCGCCTGAGTCGGTTGATGTAATCGACGAGCACCAGGCTGTCATTTACCACCACGCCACCCAGGGCCAGCATCCCCATAATGCTCATGATGGTCAGGCTCATACCCATGATGATATGCCCCAGCATGGCTCCGGCAATGCCGAATGGGATCACACTCATCACGATGAGCGGCTGAAGATAGGATCGGAACGGAATCGCCAGCAGAGAATAAATGATGAAGAGCACGAAAATGATGCCGAAGCCGATGCTCCTGAAAGATTCTCTCTGCTCTCGAGCTTCGCCCTCCAGGCTGTAACGTACCCCTGGATAACTGGAGACCTGCTGGTCCAGATAGCCCAGGAGATCCCGCTTGATAGCCTCTACATCCGCCGTTTCCTTGTTGATATCAGCGGTGATGTTGATGGTCCGGCTCCTGTCCACTCTGCGGATTTCCGAGAAGCCGCGACCGAAATCAGCGATGGCTACCTCCGCGAACGGCACTTCCACGCCCGACGGCGTGCGTATGCGCATGTTTTCCAGTGTTTCCAGCTTGCGCCGCTCGGGCTCCGGGTAGCGTACGAAAACGCGAACTTCGTCGCGGCCGCGCTGGATTCGCTGGATTTCGAATCCGTAGAAAGCCTGCCGAACCTGCCGTGCCAGATCGTCCAGCGTAAGACCCAGAAGCTCTGCGGCCGGTTTGATGCGGAGCTTGATCTCTTCCTTGCCATCCTCGAAATTGTCTGCGATGTCGAAGACCGCCGGGTAGCTCCGCAAACGCCCCTTGACCTTCTCCGCCAGGCTCCGCAAATCCTCGAAATTCGGACCGGAAAGCTGAACGTCGACAGGATCCCCTCCCTGACCAATCTCGGCCCGGAAATTGAGTTCCTTCGCTCCGG